>DATDMO010000036.1:0-18204 GCA_036518755.1 Candidatus Acidiferrales bacterium
AAGCTCCACGCCGAAAAGAAGCCGAATTTCGACCGCGAAGTAGCACTAGCGTAGGGCGAGCACGGCGAAACGGACCACAGGGGTGAAACGCCAGCCGCGCCTGCCTGCCGTCTGCCTAGTTGCGCGAAAAAAGTTAGGTCCAACTTGAGTCCAGATGCTGACAAATTGGATCCAAAACCGGGTACCACGACGCAGAACAAAGCCAGACGAACCAACGAGATAGATTTTTTGCCACTGCCTTGGGCGCAGGAGGTCCGCGGTTCAAATCCGCGCGCCCCGACCACTTTCTACAAGTCAGCAAAGCGCTCGTGGAAGGAATCTCGGAGGTAGACCCGCCAATCAACAACCTTGACTTGAGAGGCGCGCCTCACTACGATCAGGCCAATTTAGAGAGGCCTGCGAGGCGGGCGAAAAACCTTGCATCACTAAAGCGGGTGCGCTTGTGGTCCCGTGTACGAACGCCGTTTTTACGGTTCGCGAAACGCATGGACGCGTGCTCAGGCCGGACAATCGCCTCATTGCACACAGCACTGACGTAGGCTGGCGTTCACTCTACGCCGCCATCATCGAAGAAGCCCCCTTTGAAGCCGTCGAATCGGGTGTTCGCCACCCTTTCATGATCTACCATTTGAGCCACCCGACGACCGTCATGCGTAAGATCTCCGGTGCGTCAAAAGAGAGAGCTCTCATCGGCCCCCGTCGAATATGCGTAACGCCTGCCGGCGCGACGGCGCGGTGGCAGCATTCCGGGCATCCCGAAATACTTCAGGTTTATGTGCGAGATTCCATTTACGCGGCTGCCGTACGAGAAATGTACGGATGCGACGTATCGGCAGCGCAGATTGTGCCGCGGTTCGCCATGTTGGATCCTTTGCTTGAGCAACTGGCCATTGCCATTGCGACGGCTCTAAGGGATGGAACCGTGCAGGATGGTCTTTACGTGGATACTCTTGCGCAAATGATGGCTGTGCATCTTGCGCGGCACCATTCGTCACGGTCAGGGTCCAGTAGTGCAGCCCCAGCGCGGGCGACTGCCACTTCGAAAATGAGGAGGTTGATGGATTTCATCGAGGAAAACCTTGACCGGGACCTGAGCCTTGAAGCAATGGCTGTCGAGGCGGGAATTAGTCCACTCTATCTGCCGCACGCTTTCAAGGCCGCTGTCGGCCAATCGCCCCATCAGTACGTGCTTCAACGTCGCATTCAAAAGGCGAGAAGTCTGCTGACGAGCACGGATAGTCCGATAGCCGACATCGCCCTGGCGGCGGGTTTTTCTTCGCAGAGCCATCTCTCCAACTGGTTTCGGCGGCTGGTGGGAGTTTCTCCGGCGACCTATCGGCGGCAAGGCATTTCCTAGCCGCAAGCCATTTGGAATGGGGAAGGAGTTTCGGGCTAGGTGATTGGCGGATCGACGCTGCCGATCGAGAACAGCGAAAACTCGTCTTGTGGCCACGGTGTCGGCTTTGCTTTCTGGATGCCCAACTGCTGATAGCTCCCGGCGTAGAAGAGTAGCGGCTTGTCGTCCCGCGACTCAAAGTACTCCACGCGGCCGATGTAGAGCGAGTGGTCTCCGGCCGGATGCGCGTCGATTACCTGGGCAACAAAATACGCGACCGCACCTTCCAGCAGTGGAATCTCATTGCGAGTCGTGAAGTGAATTCGCAAGCCTTCGACAGTGTGCCCCGCGAAGTGGTTGCTCAGCGCCTGTTGATTTTCCGCCAGCACACTAACGCCATAGCGCCCAACGCGGGGCAGTATCCGGTGCATATACGAGCGATTGTCCAATGACACGAGCACGAGCGGCGGATCGAGCGACACGGACACAAATGCATTTGCGGTCATACCGTGCGTATGTTCCTCGTAGCGAGCGGTAACCACGGTCACGCCGCTCGCAAAACGCCCTAGCGCGTTTCGGAAATGAATGGGATCGAAAGGCTGAGCGCGTTCGATCGGGTGTCTCCTTTTTCTTCGCCTATCGCTTCAGGTTCTCACTCTTCATCACCGCATTGATGTCGTCCGGATTAATCAGATCGGGCACCGTCCAGCCATCCAGGTCATACTCGGCCATGCATTGTTCGGCGAAACCCTTATACTTTGTGGATTGTCCCATCGAATCAGCCACCATCAAAACTTCGAAACGGATGCTTTCGTGATTGCCGAAGTAGTTGCGTTCGTAGAGCTCATGCCGTCCGCCAAACTCGGTCCCCATCGCGTCCCACATCAGCTTCATCAGCTTCACGCGATCGACGGCAGAGTAGCCATTTGAGCCGCGGACGTATTGATCGAGATGTTTGCGAATTTCCGGCTGCTTGAAGTCATTGGCGTGAGACGGGAGATAGATGAGCGCGCTGGCGAGCACGTTTTCGATGATTTCTTTGAGCCGAGGGTAAGCCATGCTCGCCATCACGCGATATGCCAGCCCATAATCGAGATTCGGCAACACGTAACCCGGCGTCCACGGGGTCGTCGCGCGGGCCATCGCGTCGGTAAGGCCCCAGAATAGGTTGCGCCACGCCAGCACCTCGCCGACCTGCGCCTGCACACCACGAAAATCCTTGGCGCCCGTCGCGTCGACTGATTTCAGCAGCAGCCCGGCAATGAAATCGAGTTTCACCGCCAACCGCACGCAACCATGAAACATGAAACGCGGAAGGAATCCGGAGCGCGGGAAAAAGTTGTTCACCTTTTCGATGTCGCCATAGGCAAACACATCTTCCCACGGTATGAAAACCTTGTCGAACACGAGGATCGAATCGTTTTCGTCGAGCCGGCTGGATAGCGGGTAGTCGAATGGGCTGCCCATAACTCCTGCCGTCATCTCATACGAGGGTCGGCAGAATAGTTTCAAACCTTTCGCGTTTGTTGGAACGATACAGACGAAAGCGAAATCCTTGGTCTTGATGGGCAGTGCGCCATTGTTCGCAATGAAATTGTAATTCGTCAGCGTAGAAGTCGTAGCGACTACCTTCGCACCGCTGACAATCAGGCCGCCGTCGGTCTCCTTTTCGACGTGCATGTAAACATCGCGCACCTCGGCGAGTTCCTTGTTGCGATCCACGGGAGGATTGACAATCGCGTGATTGATGAAAGTGACTTCATCCTGCACTTTCTTGTACCAGCGGCGCGCGTTCTCCTGGAATGGAGTGTAGAAGTCCGAGTTCGCGCCGAGAGTTGCAAGGAAGGCCGCTTTGTAGTCGGGGCTGCGGCCCATCCAGCCGTAGGTCACGCGCGCCCACTCGGCTATCGCATCGCGCGCTCCTACCATTTCTTCCGCGTTGCGTGATGCTTTGAAGAATTTGTGGGTGTAGCCGCCGTTGCCGGTATCTGTCTCGGTACAGAGAACGCTTTTCCGTTGATCGTGCAACGCGTCATACAAGCGCGCCATCATCCGAACGGTATTGCGGAAGGCAGGGTGGGTCGTAACATCTTTGACGCGTTCGCCATAAATCCAAATCTCGCGATCATCGCGGAGGCTGTCTATGAACTCGCGCGACGTGAACGGCCGTGTCCGTGCCGCGCCGCTCGCGCCGGCACTTTGGTCCTTTTCATTGCTCACCATCGCAATCCTCCTGGGTTTGCCAAATACAATTACATGCTTACCAAAAAGGCTCAAGCGCCCGAGTGATAATTTGGCGAATTAGCCTGTCGGCGGTCGATGTACTCTACCTTACCTGTGTCGCATTCAGGCTAAAGCAACCTGCGACTTCCGGCTTGCAGGAACTCCACTATGGTGAGCAGAATCATGACCTACGATTCGAAGCTCTCCGTCTCCGATCCCTCGGCTCACCCCGCCTCCGCCCAAAGTTCCGTCCTCCCCGCCGCAGAGTCACGAATCTGTCCATTCAGGTGCAATTTCTGCAAGCGACTGGGTCGACCGTTTGGTATTCAGGGGCTGCTGGGGTATGGTGTGCCGACAGGGGGGGCTGAGATATGATGCCCAGGGCATCTGCGGTCAATCGATTCAGGGTTCTGAGCATTTCGCTTTTGTTGATCGCGCTGTGGGCTGCCCCAACGCTCGCGCAAACGGATCCCAGTGGGGAATGGGAAAACAGGTTTCATGAGGACGAGCCTGAACGCATTCCCGGCCCGGAAATCGGCGATTACCTCGGCCTGCCGATCAATGACGCCGCGCGCCTGAGAGGCGATAGTTGGGACGCTACTCTTCTGGAACTGCCCGAGAATCAGTGCAGGCCTCACCCTTCCGACTATGCCTGGCGCGGCCCAGCTTTGCTCAGAATCTGGAAGGAAGTAGATCCGGAGACCCAGAAGCTCATCGCCTACCACACGCACATCTCGTGGCAGTCTCCCGAGCAAACAATTTACATGGATGGCCGTCCCCATCCGCCGGACTACGCACCGCATACCTGGCAGGGCTTCTCTACTGGAAAATGGCAAGGGGACATTCTTGAGGTCACCACGGACCACCTCAAGGAAGGCTGGATCCGGAGAAACGGCATTCCCCGCAGCGACAGAGCCACCGTCACCACCTACATCATGCGGCACGATCACTACCTGACGGTTGCCGTCCTTATTTTCGACCCCGCGTACCTAACGGAACCTTTCATTCGCACGACAGACTTCGTCAGCGCCCCGCAACAGATGATTGGACCCTATCCTTGTGAAGCCGTTGATGAAGTCGATCGCGCTATAGGGGTTGTGCCTAATCACTTGCCGGGAACGAACCCGTTTCTCAACGAGTTTCCAGCCGCCTACGGGATTCCTCCCCAGGCTGCAAGAGGCGGCGCGGAGACCATGTATCCGGAATACAAATCGAAAATGACGACGATGACCAGGTTGCCGCGCCCGGCCAAAAAACACTCGGACCGATGAGAATCATTTCTACTTCAATAGCGTTCGCAATCGCCGCCCTGCTTGGAGTGGTTGGTTCGGTTTCGGTTCCCAGAGCACAAGAAAGTGGTGGCCAAGCGCACGCGGCTATCCACGTCCTTCCAGTACAGGGCAACATCTACATGCTGGTCGGCGCTGGAGCCAACATCACCGTTCAGGTTGGCGAAACCGGTGTGTTGCTCGTGGATACCGGGCTCGCCTCGATGACCGACCAGGTCTTGGCCGCGGTCCGCACCCTTTCCGACAAACCGATCCGCTTCATCATTGACACCACGGATGACCCCGATCACGTCGGCGGCAACGAGAAGATTGCGAAGGCTGGCAGCACGATAACCGGCGGCAATGTCGTCGGTGACATCGGCGCCAGTGCGGGCAACACGGCAGCCGTCATCGCCTTTCAAACCATTCTCGATCGGATGAGTGCTACCACCGGAAAGCTACCTGCTGCGCCGCAGGGCGCTTGGCCCACGGACGCGTATCAGTCTTCGCAGAAAAGTTTCTGGTTCAATGGCGATAGTATCCGGATCTTTCACCAGCCCGGTCACACAGACGCGGACAGCATGACCTACTTCCGCCGCGAAGACGTCATCAGCTCCGGCGACGTCTTCCGAATGGACAGCTATCCCGTAATCGATCTTGCAAGGGGCGGCAGCATTCAGGGAATTATCGCCGGGCTGAATCACCTCCTCGATCTAACCATTCCCGCCGACGTCAAAAGCAAGGACGAAGGCGGCACCATGGTGATTCCAGGGCATGGGCGACTCTGCGATCAGGCGGACGTGGTGGTTTATCAGGAAATGGTCACGATCATTCGCGACCGCGTTCAGGATATGGTCAGCAAGGGCATGACGCTCGAGCAGGTAGAAGCAGCAAGACCTACACGTGACTACGACCCCCTGTATGGCACGGATAAAGGGCCCTGGACAACGGACATGTTTGTAGAAGCCGTGTATAGGAGTCTTAGTGCGAAACGCTAGGCAATACAGACGCCACCGATTCGCGCCGGTGCCTCGCCCCGCGCAAAAGTGCGGAACCGTGAAACGGTCGGCGCTCGGGCTGTTCATTTTGGCGGCCATGGTGTCGCTCGTAATGCCGGCCCGTGTCCACGCCCAGTTTGGGTTTCCGCCACCCGCGCCTCCGGTAAATGGGCGCAAAATGGCGCCGCTCGATCTCACGGGCTACTGGATCTCGATCGTCACGGAGGACTGGCGCTTTCGCATGATCACTCCCGACAAAGGTGATTACGCGAGCGTTCCGCTCAACTCCGAAGGTAAGCGAGTTGCTGATACGTGGGACCCCGCGAAGGACGAAGCGGCAGGCGAGCAATGCAAATCGTATGGCGCCCCCGCCATCATGCGTGTCCCTGGACGCGTACACATCTCCTGGGAGAACGACAACACCTTGCGCGTGGAAACGGATGCTGGAACCCAGACCCGCATCTTCCATTTCGATTCCTCGTCCCCGCCAAAATCAACCCCTCAATGGCAAGGCTATTCCGTCGCGGAATGGGATGGGCTCCGGCCTCAAGGCTTCTTCAATTTGAGTGGTTTTGGCGCCGCAGCTGGCGCCGGCGGACCCGCTCCGGAAGGCTATCTGAAGGTCATCACCACGGACTTGCGTCCTGGATATCTTCGCAAGAACGGCGTCCCCTATAGCGCAAACGCGAAGCTGTTAGAATACTTCGATAGTTTCAAGGCGCCGAACGGTGACCAGTGGCTGGTGGTCACGACAATCGTCACGGACCCGACGTATCTCTCGGAACCTTTCATCACCAGCTCCCACTTCAAGAAGCTCCCCGATGCTTCGGGCTGGAATCCCTCACCCTGCACCACGAAATGATAGGGACATCCTGCGGCCCGCTGCGGGCGTTCAGGTCTTCAGGAATTGGGAGACCGCGGCTCGTTCTCCCAACGCGCGTCCAATCTCGCTCAGCAGTTCGCGGTTATCCGGAGGTTTCTGCAAAAACGCAGTGGCTCCTGCTTGCAACGCGCGCTGTTTGTTCCCGCTGGGATCTCGGGCGCTGAGCACGATCACGGGAGTCGCTATATGCGGCGCCAGGGCTCTCAGTCGCTCCAGGAAGACAAATCCGTCGCCCGCCGGAAGTCCCAGGTCCAGAACGATCAGGTCAGGCGATTCGGTCCGCGTCATCGCCACGGCCGCCACGCCATCCATGGCGGAGACCACGTTATAGCCGTTCGCTTTCAACTTAGCTGACAAACCTACCAGAAGATGTTCGTCGTCATCGATGATCAGAATTTTCTTTCCACTCAATTTGAGGCGCTCCTTTCGCGTACATGCGCTTGAATCAATTTGTCAATCTTGTTCACGGCTTCTGCTTTTCGTTCTGCCCATGGCTGCTCGCGGGAGGCGAGTTGCACGTGGGTTGCGGAAACAACTGGCTGAAGCTTCGAGCCATGGTAGAAATTGTCTAGCTCTCTCCGAAAACACTCGCTCACGGACTCGGCGCTCTTCGTGTCGGTGCAAGCGATCACGAAAAACGTCTTGGTCGCTTCCGCTTCAGTCATGGCCGGCAATAGCAAGTCCCGGCCGGCAGTGATACAGCGCTCTAGGACTTTCCGTAGCGCAGGAAGCTGTTGCTGCGGAACCCCTCCCTCGATCGCTGGTACGTCGATGGAAAAAAGCCCCACGCAACCAGCTGCCAGGTTTGCCGGCGTGAAAAGCACGTCGCAGAATTTGCCGAGCGAAAAAACCGGTAAAGTAAAGGAAAAGGTGCTGCCCTCCTGCAGCCGGCTCTCCACCCAGATCCTGCCGCCCAGGCGCATGACCAATTCCTTGGCTATGAATAGCCCCAGTCCCAGACCTTTGCGGCTTGATTCAGCCGTGCTTTTCACCTGCGCCAGACGGTCGAACACTGTAAGGCAGTCCGCCGGGCTGATTCCGCATCCCGTGTCCACAACTGAAAGGCACAGAAAGCTGCTGTCCTCTGCGAAGACCCGCGCCCGTACGGCCACTGTGCCGCGTTCGGGTGTGAACCTGATTGCGTTATCGATCAGGTTAATCAGAACCTGACGTACCCGGGCGCGGTCCGCCCAGGCGGCAGGAAGAGAAGGCGTAACGTCTGCCGCCAAGTTGATGTCCTTCAACTTGGCGTTCGCCCGGCAGGTCCTGAGAACCTCCTGAATCAGTCCCGGCACATGCATATGCTGGGGATCCACGCTGAGCTTATGCGAGTCCACGCGGCTGATGTCGAGAAGGTCGCTCACCATGTCCTTGAGCTGATTGATATTTTCCAGGCTGGATTCCAGGGTCTCGCGTTGCCCCGGGGAAAGATCGCCGTTCACTCCTTCCAATAGGTTGGTGATGAAAAAATAAATCGCGGTCAGAGGCGTGCGAAGTTCATGCGAGACGTGAGAGAGAAACTGTTCCTGAAGGGTCATCCGTTCCTGTCGAACCGATTCCAATTCGATCGCTGCCTTGCGCCGGTCTGTAACGTCCTGCATCACCACGGCGAAGCCTCGGCGGCCGCCTTCTCCCTCGAGCGCCGTGATGATGACATCTGCCCAAAACCGCGTTCCGTTCTTGCGAATCCGCCAGCCCTCACTTTCCGCGCGTCTGTTTTGCGAAGCCTTGAGCAGCTGTTTCTCCGGAACGCCGTTCTGAACATCCTCGGGGGTGAACATCCGCGAGAATTCTTCGCCGATGATTTCGTCCTCGTGATAGCCCAGCATGCGTTCCCCTCCGCTGTTCCAGCTGGTCACGCGTCCACGATCGTCGGTTGTAAAAAGCGCGTAGTCCGTAACACCGTCAACCAGCAATCGAAACTGGGCATTGGTATCCGCCACGTGTGCCTCGAGCAGCGTCCCGTACCGCTGCTGCACGAACGCCTGGCCGAGCGTATGCAGCAGGTCTCCGGCGGATCGCAAGCTCTGGCGCGTCACGGGATGTTGTTTGTTCGAAAGGCTCCAAAGTAATTGCTGCGAAACTCCAAATGTCTTTGACGCTCGTTGCAAAAAGAGCGGGTCGGGATATTCGCTGGGTACTTGACCGGCAAGAATAGCCCCCAACGGATGGCCGCCCAAGAGCAGCGGAACTGCCACGTGCATCAGGCCGGCTGCATCGCATACGATCTTAGGTAGACCTGTGTGCAACGCATCGACAACCGCGTTGCAAGGCGAAGGCGGACTCAAGCAAAACGGACAGCCGGTCTGCTTCCCAATCATCGAGCCGCGAAGGGCGCTCCACATGGGCTGGGCGTTGTGGCATGTTCCCAAGAGGCTTCCGTCGGGATCGGTGAGCGCTACTGCTAGCTGCATTGTGCGGCCATACATCTCTAGGATCGGATCCCACGCTTTCACGTCCAGTAGCTTGGCGCGTTCCTCACCCGACAATTCTCGTTGAGCAAATCCGCGCACAGCTCCGCTGCGGTCGGCGGATCCTTCCTTCGCCCCGGGTACGTGCCGCTTCGCATCGATCGATATTGACTCGGGCACAATCGCACTCCTCTTAGAACCAGCCCGGTCTCCTCGGAATTCCGGGAACGAGACAACGGTTTAATTCACGCACCTGCAACCTATGAATTCGCCTGAATTGTTCTCTTCACACAAGAGCGATCGGCTCGCATCATTTTTACTCCAGGGCCTTTCTGGAGACACGTTCTGCGGACGATACACTTCAAGATAAGTTCTCATCAGTTACTCTGTTTCAATTTGGAACATCAACGCAGACTCCCCCGGAAGACCTGCAACGATTTCCAGGACTGAGATTCGTGTTCAGAACAGAACTTTATTTTTTCTGGTGTCGCCGCACTGTCGAGGGCGCTGTACATCCAAGGCACGGAAAAAAACGGCATCTCGGGAGTATTTCTAATGGCAGTCACCGACGTTAATGCATTAGTCGCTGAAAATCTGAATGACACCGCCGAAATCGAGCGCTCACGCCAACTTTCCAGGCGTTACCGCTGCCCGTTTCTCGACCTCCGCGAGCAGACCATAAAGGCCGAACTCGTCCGGAGCATACCGGCGGAATTGATGTTCCGCTACAACTTCGTGCCGCTCGAAGCTGACGACGCTACTCTCACCATTGCCATCGCCGACCCCAGTCATTTCCAGATGATCGACGAACTGGCCCTGCATCTGGGTAAGCGGCTCCAAATCAGGGTCGCTCCTCCTTCGCAGATCAATGATCTCCTCAAACGCACCGAACAATCGCAGCGCGTTCTCGATCGCGCCTCCGAAGGCTTTGCGCACCAGCTTCTGCCCGAGGACGAAAACCCTGACGAAGATATTTCCATGGAGAAGCTCACGAGCGAGGTTGGCGCGAGCCCGATCGTTCGGCTTCTCGATACCGTCATCTTCACCGCTCTCGAGCGGCGGGCCAGCGATATCCATGTAGAGACCAGCACCGATGGCGTTGTCGTGAGGTACCGCATTGACGGCATGTTGCAGTGCGCCATGCAGCCGCTCGCCAGAGAAATCCATGACACGCTTCTCTCGCGAATCAAGGTGATGAGTGACCTGGATATCGCGGAACGGCGCGTTCCCCAGGACGGGCGTTTCCGCGTGCGATACCAAAACCGCTTCGTCGATTTCCGCGTTTCAATCATGCCCTCCGTCTACGGCGAAGACGCGGTGCTCCGCGTTCTCGATAAGGAAAGCATGAGCGAGAAATTCCGCGATTTGAGCCTCGACGTCGTGGGCTTGGAACGCGAGGAGGTGATCCGTTTCCGCCGTCACATCCGCGAGCCTTACGGCATGGTGCTTGTGACCGGCCCCACGGGTTCGGGCAAAACTACTACGCTCTACGCCGCCATCAATGAGATCAAAAGCGAAGAGGATAAGATCATCACAATCGAGGATCCTGTGGAGTATCAGGTCCGCGGCACCACTCAGATTCCAGTGAATGAGAAGAAGGGCCTGACCTTCGCGCGCGGCCTTCGTTCCATCTTGCGTCACGACCCCGATAAGATCATGGTCGGTGAGATACGCGATCAGGAAACCGCTCAAATCGCCATCAATTCCGCTCTTACGGGTCATCTCGTCTTTACAACCGTCCACGCCAATAACGTTACCGACGTGATCGGCCGCTTCATCAACATGGGAGTCGAGCCATACAACTTTGTCTCTGCCCTCAACTGCATCATGGCCCAGCGGCTGATTCGGGTGATCTGCGGAAACTGCAAAAAGCAGGTCGTCTGTCCGCCGGAAACGCTAGTCGAATCCGGTTTGGACCCTGCGGAGTGGGCCGGCGTCCCCATGTACGAAGGGGCTGGATGTCTCGAATGCGCGGGAAGCGGGTATCACGGGCGCTCGGCCATCAGCGAACTTCTGAACCTCTCGGACCGTGTGCGCGAGATGATCATCAGCCGGCGCCCCAGCTCGGAAATCAAACGAGCCGCCAAGGAAGCGGGCATGTCATCTCTTCGAGAATCGGGCCTCAGGAAGGTCCGCGCCGGCCTGACCACCCTACGCGAGGTCAATAAGGTCACCTTCCTTGAGTAGCTGAAGGTGTGGGCGACGCCGCTCGCCTCACCGTCCGTCCACGCCGCATCCGTATTCGATCGGCACCGCCCAGCCTAGTTTGTTTGGCGCTCCACAAGCGAACGCACCGCTCCCAGGGCTGCGACACGATCGTGGTTGCGCGCGGAATATGCGATGTAGCCATCGGGCCGGACAAGCGTGACGCCCGGCTTCGACGCCGACCGCACCTCAACAATCCCGCCGAGTGATTCCCGCAGCTGTTTCGCGGCCTCCTCGATCGAGGACTCCTCGTCATCGTCGATCATCACCAGGAAGCGGCTGCTGATGCCGGTGCCGCCGCGCATCGAATCATCGAAGTATCGCTCCCCGGGTCCCTCGATAATCGGACTTCCGCTGTAAGCAATGGCGAGCTCGGAAAGCCTCTGCACGAAAGCGTGCTGGAACGGAGCCAGGCGGGAAACCAGGGGTATCACCGTATCGCGCAAAGCTTGGGCAAACTTGTTGGGAGTGCCCATTGCCTTGGTCAGGAAATCGGTGGTCCCGATCACATTCTTGATCACCGGAAGACGTTCGGCGCTGTAGCTATCGAGCAACTGTTCATTTCCACGGCCCTGCAGGAACAAGTCCACCTTCCAAACCAGATTCCAAGCATCGTGCAGTCCCGTATTCATGCCCTGCCCTCCAAATGGGCTATGAATGTGCGCGGCATCTCCGGCAATGAAGATGCGTCCGACGCGAAGCCGCGGCGCGTGCCGATGATGAATACGAAAATAGCTGCTCCAGTGAAGGCCGCGCGCTTCGATCGCGCTTGGGGCACGTTGGACGAGTATTTCCCTCACCAAATCCAACGAAGGAGCGTCTCCTTCCGGCTGCTCGATCGTCGCCACCACGCGCCGGCGCGTAGCGCTCATCGGGAAAATGGCAACTGGTCCGAATTCGCTTGGGCAGAGCTGCATCTGATTCACGGGAAGAGTCTCATTCGTCTCGATGTCCGCGAGCATGAAGGAATCCTCATACTCTCCTCCCTCGAGCGGCAGCTTCAACGTCCGTCGGACCGCGCTGTGGGCGCCATCGCAGCCGATAACAAACGAAGCGCGAAGCTTGGCTCGTTGGCCATTGCGGTCGATGACGACACTCACGCCATCGTTCTCCTGCTCCGCCGAGACGAACGTGGTTTCGTACTCAACGCGTCCGCCTTTACGCTGCAACTCTTCGGCGAGCAGTCTCTCTGTCACATCCTGGGGAACCATCGCGACGAAAGAATAAGGCGTTTCCTCAGGAGTGAATTGCATGTCCGCAAGCGTGCGCCCATGTGTAATTACTGCGACCGATGTCACGCGGTTCGCTTTTTCAAGAAATGGACCCACAACTCCCGCCATATCGAAGATTTCAAGCGTTCGGGGAAAGATAGCCAGCGCTTTGGAGTGTTCCGATTGTGACGCGCGCATCTCGACGAGCCGCCATCGCAGGTTCCGCCGTGCACATTCATTCGCCAGAAATAATCCAACAGGCCCCGCGCCAACGATCAAAACGTCCGTATCAATTCCGGCGTTGGACATGATTCATCCTCCCCAAATGAAGGCCGGCTGCACATAACATACCTTTTCATTATTAGATTTCGTCGCGGCCGAAAGGCTTCGACTCACTGCCTCGCCGCTCGACGCGTGGAAAAATCACCTGTCAAATTTCTTCTGGCTATCGGTCAGGCGGGCTGAACCGTGGCGAGCGCGGCTTTGATTCTTGACGGTGTGAAAGGTCCGCGTCGCACGCGCGCACCCGTGGCATCGAAGATTGCGTTGCCGATGGCGGCGGCCGTGGGCCGGCTCGATGGTTCGCCGGCGCCGCTCGGTGAAATCTCCGGGTGGTTGATGAGGGTGATATCAACTTGATCGGGCACGTCCGACGCCCTCGCAATGGGGTAGCTGTTCCAATCCACACTGGTCACGCGAGAGCCGTCAAACATTACTTCCTCTTTCAAGCTGCGGCTCAACGATTGAATCAGGTTCGCGGAAACCGTGCCAGCGAGCGCTTCGGGGTTGACGATCAATCCGCAATCGTGAACGCAGACGAAGCGCTTCACGCGAACCGCGCCCTTCAGCCGATTCACTTCCACTTCCGCCACCGTGGCCACGCGAGTTCCTCCACGCAGGGCCACAGCCACGCCGCGACCCGTCGCAATTTCTGAAGTGCCCGCGTGTTTCGGTGAAGGCCGGCGATCCCAGTTGAATTTTTCGGCTGCTTTTTTCAGCGCGGCTTTCAGGCGTTCGTCGTCCAAATATTTGAGCCGGAATTCGATGGGATCGGCCTTCGCAGCCGCGGCGAGTTCATCGATGAAGGATTCCGTTGCGAACGTGGTGGCCGGACCCTCGGGATCGCGCAAGTGAGTGGTGCGCAGCGGGGACTCCACGTCTAAAAACGCGGGGACCACATGCGCATCCGCGTGAACATTTGGAAACGTGTAGGCCACGCATTCCGCGCCCCATTGAACGAACTCATCCACGCCACTGGTATTGGGAATACCGGTGAGTTGTCCGGCCAAAAAATTCCCCGCGGTCGCCGGCAAGTAACTTACTTGGCCGCCGGAAAATGCGCGCGACGTGAATCGAAACGCCGTGACCTCACCGTGCGGATCGAGAGCCGCGGACATATCGCATATTACGGCCGGTCCCTTAGTTCCCCACGCCGTCATGTCCTCGCGCGACCACTGGACGCGCACGGGCTTCCCTACGGTGCGTGAAAGCAGCACCGCATCCGCAGCGGCGTCTTCGAAACCGGGCCGTCCGTACGAACCGGCATCTTCAACCCAAATCACGCGGACTTTTTCCGGAGGCACGCGCAACAGTTCCGCGAATCCCTGCTGCAACGCGTGCGGCTTTTGTCCGCCCGACCACACGGTGGTCAGACCATCCAAGTGAACATCCGCGACGGCACAACCGGGTCCCATGGTGGCGTGCGATTGGAACGGTACTTCGTAGGTGGCTTCGATTTTCCTGGCCGCGCTGGCGAAAGCGGCATCAGTGTCGCCGTGCTTCAGAGTTTCCTTGCTGGCCTTGGGCGCGGTGGTTCGCATGTGTTCGTAGAGATGCGCTTGCGCTGGAAACACCGGCTGCACGTTGCTCCACGTGACTTTCAGCGCCCGTGCGCCGCAGATGGCGGCCCATTCGTTTTCCGCGACGACGCCGACGAAATTTCCCTCAACCACGGTTTTCACGTAGCCGTTGATCGCTTTCGCGGATGCGTCGTCCACGCTCACCAGCTTCGCGCCGGCACGCGCCGGACGAATCACGCGCCCATGCAACATGCCGGGGACTCGCACATCGGTGACGTATTGCCACTGCCCCAAAATCTTGGGAGCGATATCCACGCGCGGAAGCGGTTTCCCCACCACAATGTAGCTCGCGGGATCTTTGGGTTTTCCAATTCCTTCCACGTTCAATGCGAAGCCGCGGCCAGAAACTTTGAGAGCATCATTTAGATCGCCGGCTCCGGCCAAATCTCCATAAGAGACGCTCTTGCCGGCGTTTCCCTGGATGCTTACGATTCCGTCGCGCACTTGAAGTTGATCGATTGGCGCGCCGAGGCGTTGCGCGGCGAGTTGCAAAAGCAAATATCGCGCGGTCGCGGCGACATTTCGGAGCGGCTTGGCGCCGAGCATGATGGAGGTGCTGCCGCCCACCCCGCCCTGATCGGTGGTCATCGATGTATCGCCCATCACGAAGTTGACACGCTCAGGAGACACATCCAACTCTTCGGCGACGATTTGCGAGAAGCCCGTCTCCACACCCATTCCAATTTCGACTTTACCCGTGAACACTCGAACTGTTCCATCCTTCTCAATTCGCAGCCACGCGTCGAGTTGGCCGGGAGAAGGAGTTTTCATCGCGTCTTCGGGCGACGCCGCAAGAACGCGAGGGAGAATGGTGGCGTCGGCCAAACTGAATCCGATTAGCAGGCCTCCGGCGTCACGGACAAATTCCCTTCTCGATAGGACGATTTTGGCGGCCATGGCCTACGCACTCCTCTTCGTCGAGCCGGCCGCTTTGCGCACCGCATCGAGGATTCCCACGTGGCTCCCGCAGCGGCAAATTAAACTTTCAAACGCGCGCCGCATTTCCGCTTCAGTGGGATGAGGATTCTGGTCCAGCAACGCTTTTGCCGTAAGCACCCAGCCATTGAGGCAGTAGCCGCACTGAAAAGCCTGCTCGTCGATGAAGGCTTTCTGGACGGGATGCGGATTTTCAGGAGAGCCAAGCCCTTCGAGGGTGACGATTTCTTTCCCAGCCGCTCTCGAGACGGGCAGGAGGCAGGAACGCACCGCGCGGTTATCCACCAGGACGGTGCAGGCGCCGCATTGCCCCAGGCCGCATCCGAAGCGCGGGTTATTCAGTGCGAGATTGTCTCGAAGAACATAGAGAAGGGGGCAATCGGCATCCGCATCGACGGTGTGCGACTTGCCGTTTACCTTGAGTAATGTACGAGGCATCTTGATCTCGATTCCTACCCGCGATTTCCGCGGGCTAGTTTACTCCTCATAGGCGCCGTGAAAAAAGCGAAGAACTCGGCCTTTCGATCTTGTGACGAGTAGACGTGACACCCGTCGTTTGTTTTCAACGAGTTGGAGCAGATTCTACTCGACCGGTGTGACGAGCAGAATTGAAGCCCAATCGCGCAGGGCTGCCGACTCAAATAACCCAGTTCGTCGAGTTCTCTCAGGGCAGACGAGCAGCCCTTCGGCTTCCCTCTGGGCAAGCCAGCGCTGCGACCGCTTCCAACCTCACCAGACATCGCGGTTCTCCTTTCCCGCTGAGGTTAGCACCACGAGAAAGCGATGCAATAACAAGCGCCTGTGGACTGTCTGAAAGCCGGAGGCTAGAGGCTGGGTGCTTGAATGTCCGGTGTGACGCACGCATGCGTGCACGAGATTTCTCGCGTGCAAAAAACCTTAAGGTTCGGTCACCGCGCCCGGATGCAAGCTCATACTACGGGCATATCGCCGTAGTCGCGCAGGCCACCAGATCCGGTACCAGGTTTGACACGTTGGGCGTGCCCCACCCGGAGGCGTCATCCCATCCGCTTCCGGCGTTGAAGCCGGACGAAGTGCCTGCCATCACGTTGTTGCCTACGGTGATGTCGTGAAAGTCGTTGGCGTAAGCTGCGGACTCCGCCAGCTTGTAGATCGCCGGGTTCAAGAATCCGAGGGGCTGCCCGGCCGACTGATTGGCGAGAGCGACGATAGCAGCCCATTGGGGCGAGGCTGCGCTAGTGCCTCCCACGATGAAAAACACCGGTTCGCCAAGCACGGCGCTGTTCACCACCAGAACCCCGCCGTTAATCGCGGCGTTGTAAGAGACGTCCGGCGTTGTTCTCGATGTCAGACCCAGCCCGTCCTGATACGAAGGAACGCTGAAAAGGAGACTCGGCGCGCCGCCCGTGGTCGAGCCGGGCGCAAAATCCGGCTCGTTCCATACCTGCTCTCCGCCGTAGCCGACGGGCGTGCAATCGCTCAGCGAATTCGAATCGCAGGGGCCGCTGACCGTGACAACGCCGGCCGGGCAAGTAGTGTTCGCGGCGCAACTGAAACTGCCGGTGCCAAGGGCCTGGTAGGGGTTCCCCTCGGTACCGCCGACCGCCAATACCAGAGGATCGGACGAAGGGAAGCTGGCGTTCGCGACATTACCGATAATAAGGTTCATCCCAACCATGAAGGCGTTTGCTGCGCCGTCGTCCCCAGCTGACGCAAGCACAGTAATTCCCGCCGCCTGCGCCGCAACGAAGTTCTTATGCGCCTGCGAGACCTGCACGTTGTTCCCGTGAATACCAAATTCGCCAGCGCCGAAGCTCTGCGACATGATGCTGCCGGGATATTTTGCGATTGCCTTGGCTTCGGCGACATTGATCGAGTCCCCTGTGCTGCTCGCAGCCACCACCAGAACGATATTTGCGCCAGGAGCCATGGCATGCGCGTACTCCACGTCGAGACTCGTCTCAACGCTCCAGCCGGCCACATCGTGCAACTTGTCGTTAGGATTGTAGGGCGGACATCCCTCGGGACAGAAAATCGTGAAGGATGGCGGAGGTGCAATGCCAAAGACCTCGTCAAAAAGAATTAAATCGGACTGGATCGTGGGACTGCCGTAAGCGTCCACAATCAGGATTGTCTGACCCGTTCCATCCAAGTTCGATGGGAAGTTGTACGCCGTCCTGATGAAGTTCGGCGCGTAACAGAGGAGCGTCAGCCCTGAAGTTGTGCCACAGTAGGGCAGCCCATTGGGAATCACGGTCTTCGGGCTTACCTGTACGTATGGAGGGCGAGCAATATAGTTAATGCCCTGTGCGCCGGCGGCGCCAGCTAGCCCGAAAAGCAGCAAGCCGAACAACGTCACTCTGAGTGTCAGACGTTTTGCATTCATCAGAATCTCCTCGCATTCGAGACCGTTCAACTGGTGGATTAGCGGTGAACGGGCTCTTAGTAGGGCCGCCTTCCGGCCGGGGCGGGGACGGACGGCCAGCACAATAGCGGCATGAGCCAGCGGGGTCAAGAATTATTGCTTTAATCTTTTGTCAATTCGACCCAAAACACGGAATGACATCAGTCGGTGATGCCGGGCGGAGCCTCGCCGACGCTCGGGAGGGTCAGTCAGGATGACCCGCGGCAATTTCGACAAGCGGCAGCCAAGTTTCTGGACCATTCAAAATGACGTTGTAGTCGGCGCCGTCGAGTTCCCGGTTGTCCGGTGGATTCAAAGCGAGAATAGGCACTTTCGGATAATTCCTTTTCAACCAAGCAGCCATCGCCGCCCTGGTTTGCTTAGGTGCCCCGTGGCCGACAATAAAGAGGTCGAAACCCTGTCCCGATTTTAGAACTATCTGGGCAGCCTCATTGCCAATGACCGAGACCACTTCGTATCCATGAAGTCTT
>DATDMO010000037.1:0-4989 GCA_036518755.1 Candidatus Acidiferrales bacterium
TATGACCGCCACCGAACTCCAGGCCCGCCTGCTCGCCGACCACCAGATGTACGTACGCGATTGCTCCAATAAACTCGGCATGGATACGTTTCACATTCGTGTCGCGTCGCAAGGACGCGAGAAGGACGCTCGGCTTATGGAAGCGTTGCGGACACTGATGCAATGAACCGCCCGATTGTTCTCGTCGGCGCCCGCCGAACCACCCGGAAGAACAAATTCATCGATTACGTAGGCGAATTTCATCTCGAGCTTCTTATCCGCTTGCGGATCTTGCCCTTAATTGTCCCCGTGGTCGCCGGCACAGAAGCCTGCCTTCCACAATACATGGAACCCATGGACGGTCTTCTGCTCGTCGAAGGCGAAGACATCGAACCCAAGCGCTTCGCTGCCAGAAAGGCCAATTTCCAATATCTCGAAAAGACTCATTCCATCAAGGACGAAATCGAGATTGAGCTTTTGCAATATGCCCTGCGCCGCCATCTCCCGATCCTGGGCATCTGCCGCGGGTCGCAATTATTGAATGTGGTTTGTGGGGGCACGCTCTTCGGTGACGTGCAAAAAGAAAAAGGCTCGCATCGCCCGCACATCGACTATCACAATTACGATACCTACCGCCATCCTCTCTCGATCACTTCAGGAACTCCTCTTGCCCGCTGGTATCGCCGGAAAACGCTGCGAGTGAATAGCTACCATCATCAGGGAATTCGCGAACTCGCCTCTCGTTTCCAACCGATGGCGCATGCCGATGACGGACTGATTGAGGCTTACTACGATCCCCAATCTGCTTTCGTCGTGGGTCTTCAATTTCATCCCGAACGCATGCTGAAGGAATACGCAGGAAATTTGCGGGTCTGGCAGGCTTTCGCCGCGGCCGTGCACCGCACTCATCGAAGTCGGTTGAAAGTGGAACCTAAACCCGAGCACCGCCTCCATCTTTCAAAGTCTTCAATTTTGCGGGCGTCCACAAGCGCGCACGCTTGACACCGCCACCTCCCTCGAACAACATGCTCGCATGGCCCACGAGTCTGCAGTTCACGCGCAGTACAGCGGCATTGCGCCTTTCACCTACGAAGCCGCGCTATCCCGCGTCGTCTTCGGTGTCGGCAGCCTCGAAAAGGCGCCAGAGGAAATCGAACGCCTCGCCGCCAAGCGCGTTCTGATCCTCACCACCCCTGGCCGTAAGAAACTCGGCGAAGAATTGGCCGCGCGCCTCGGCGCTAACGCGGCCGGAGTTTTCAGCGGCGCCGTGATGCACGTTCCGGCGGAAACCGCCGAAGCCGGACGCGCCGAGGCCTCGCGCTTGCAAGCCGATTGCTATATCGCCATCGGCGGCGGTTCTGCAACCGGCCTCGCTAAGGCCATCGCGGTCGTCACCGGCAATCCAATCCTGGCCATCCCCACCACTTACTCCGGATCCGAGATGACTCCCACCTGGGGTCTCACCGAGCGCGGCATCAAGAAAACGATGCGCGACGCGCGCGCCCGCCCGAAAACCGCGATCTACGACCCCGCGCTCACCATCAGCATGCCCGCGGCGCTGTCAGCCACCAGTGGCATGAACGCCATCGCGCACTGTGTCGAAGCGCTCTATTCGCAGGAGGCGAGCCCGATCATTTCCCTGGTCGCTGAAGAAGGAATCCGCGCGCTGGCGAAGAGTCTGCCGGTTGTAGTGAAGGAGCCGTCAAATATGGAAGCGCGCTCGCTAGCCTTTTATGGCGCGTGGCTCGGCGGCACTGCGCTCGGCGCTGTTTCGATGGCGCTGCATCACAAGTTATGCCACGTTCTCGGCGGCGCCTTCAACTTGCCGCACTCCGAAACGCACACCGTCTTGCTTCCTCACGCGACCGCTTACAATGCCGTCGCTGCTCCCGAAGCGATGAAGCGCATCGCGCGCGCTCTTGGCGTGAACGGCGGCGCAGGTTCAGCCGCTCAGGGCCTCTGCGATTTGGAAACAGCGATGGGCGCGCCGCTGTCGCTCGCATCCATCGGAATGAAACGCGAAGGTCTGGATCACGCCGCCGAGCTCGCTGTCAAAACGCCCTTCTACAATCCGCGCAAGCTGACCACAGAAGGGCTTCGAACGCTATTGGAAGATGCTTTCGAGGGTCGCCTGCCGCGTTCCTGGACGGTTTAGCCCTATGCGGCAACGCCCAGAATGTCTCGCGCCGTTAGCTCCGCCTCGGCTTGCAGCCAATCGGCCATAGCCGACCCCTCGCGCCTCCCGCGCTTTTCGTACAGCTCGTAGGCTCGAATACGGATTCTTTCTTCCAACTCGTCGAAGGAAGCATCCAGCCGGCGGAAGAGTGTCTTCCACTCCTCAAACGTTAGCAGCGGCGGAAATTGCCCCCCGCGCTGAGCGGTTTGCCCCTCGACCCAAAATGTCGGGAGAATCCGTTCCTTCCCCGTTTCGACCTGGCGCAGGACCAAAAGAAACGGATCGTAACCGTCGTTCCCTGTTAGCCGAGTCCACAATCGGACCGCCCGCGTAACCGCGAAGCTGTGCTGCTTTTCCTGCGGATCGCCCGGGAATACATGGTCGATTCTGTACTGCAGTCCCTTCCCACATTTCTTGCAGGTGCCGATTGCGCGCCCCTCTGAGATGGCAATCGCCGCGTCGTGAATCGAAATTCCCTTCGTCGCGTGATTATCGGAACAACATATTTTAGATGGCATAAAATTGGCCCTCATGGCGGCCTGTTTGCCAGCCGCCGTGGAATATAAAAAGTCTACATCCAAACTCCGATGACCGCGCCTGCTTCCTTCGGTTTTTTTCCTTGCCCTTCAGAAATCCCGGAGAACTTGCTGGTAGCGATACCGGGATTCGAACCCGGATTTTGGCCTTGAGAGGGCCACGTCCTAACCCTTAGACGATATCGCCGCGGCAGATTCCGAGTCGCAATCGCAGTCTCGCGAATTAGCGCGGCAGAATCTTGCGGATGAACGATGCAGGCAATTTTCGCACGCCTGAATTCCCGGCGCAACCAACCGCCCACTGTGCCAGCGCTGCTTTGAGAATCGACACGGGAGGAAAGCACCTATTCGTAACGGATGGCCTCGATAGGGTCGAGGCGAGAGGCTATGCGCGCCGGGTAGTAGCCAAAGAGGACTCCCACGGCGAACGAAAGAATCGTCGCGACCATGATCGCCAGGGGCGAAATCAGCGAGGGCCACTGCAGGATTCTGGAGATGAATACGGATGCGCCAATTCCGAATAGCACTCCCGCCACCCCGCCAATCAAACTCACCGTCACAGCTTCCGCCAGAAATTGCTTCTGAACGTCCGTTTCCGTAGCGCCCACAGCCAGGCACACGCCAATCTCATGCGTTCTTTCCGTCACCGAAACAAGCATGATATTCATAACGCCAATGCCTCCCACCAACAACGAAACGGAGGCAATCCCCGCCAGCATCAACGTCAAGGTTCGGCTCGCCTCTTCTTGAGCCTGAAGTGTTTCTTCCGGGTGCCGAATGTTGAAATCGTCGGGCTCATCGGGTCGCAAGTGATGCCGCTGGCGCAGCAGGCTGGTTATTTGGTCAATGGCCGGCGTGATTGCGTCCGACGAAACTGCCGATGCATAAATATCGTCGAGCCAGTAGATGCCCTTCAGCTTTTTCATCGCCGTCGTGTAAGGGATTACTACTATATCGTCTTGATCGAAACCGGTGGGCGAGAAGCCCTTCGCTTCCATCGTGCCGATCACTTTGAAGGGCAGATTCTGTAGGCGTATCGTTTCCCCAATTGGATTAACGGAGCCGAAAAGCAAGTTCGCCACGGTTTTCCCCAAAAGACAGACGTCGGTTTCGTGTTGGTCATCGCTCGACGTGAAAAGCGTTCCGCTCGCTTGCCGCCAGTTGCGTATCTCAAAATAATCGGACGAGACGCCGCGAAAGCGTGTGTACCAATTCTGATTGCCGTACACCACCTGCATCGGCCCGTCCACGTTCGGAGCCACGCTCACTATCTGCGGAACACTCGCCTTGATTGCCTCGGCGTCATCAACGGTAAGCGTCTTCGTTGCTCCGTTGCCGGTCCGAACCCCATTGACGTTGCGCCCGCCCGCTTCAATCCAGATCATATTGACGCCCAGCGCCGTCAGCTGATCTTGTACTTGCCGCGTTGCCCCTTGGCCCACGGCAACCGTACAGATCACCGCTGCGATGGCGATCATGATGCCGAGCATGGTCAGCGCCGTGCGCAGCTTGTTTCGTTTCAGCGCGCGCAGCGCCATGCGCAACGTGTCGCGATAGATTCCCCAGTTGACCTCAGTTCCCATTCGAATATGTCGGCTCAGTTCCGCATTCTACCCCGGCCCGGGCCGCAATGCTCTCTCGCAGCCGCGCTGTCCGCCGAGGCGGATGCCCAAAGGCAAGTTACAAGAGCTCTATCTCGTCGGCTCGTCTAGCTTTTGCTTTCTACATTAAGTACCCGGTTTGTGGTCCAATTTGTCAGCATTTGGACCCAACGTTTTTCGCAAAATTAGGCAAGCGGCAGGCAGGCGCAGCATCCGGTCACCGCGCGTGTGCGAGCCCAAGGGCTATAATGGCCGCTCATGGGTGGCACGGGTGCAAGAGACCAGTTCAGTTGGCGTCTGCTGTTAGCGGCCGCGGTGATTGGTCTTTTGATTTTTGCCGCAATAGCCACATGCCGGGCGGACACTTCTCTTTTCCTCAACGTTTTTGTTTTCGCTCCAGCCCTTCTTGTGGTCAGCATCGCATCGGTAATTTATGGCGCGAGGCAGCGTCGCCAGCCTCGAAGGATTCTGGCAACACTGGCAGTAGTGTGGGCTATGGCAGGGTACGTATTCCTCTACAACCGAGCGCACCCTTTCGAGATCCCGGAGGCGGTCAGGTGGTTTTTATGGTCGTCTGAATTTCAAAAACGGGTCCTGGCACAACCCGCCGCAGCTACGGGAGATCTAAAGCACATCGAATGGGACGCGTCGGGATTTGCTGGGGTGGGGAACAATACGGCCTATCTTGTTTTTGACC
>DATDMO010000038.1:0-2644 GCA_036518755.1 Candidatus Acidiferrales bacterium
ATCCACCCGCGTGGTGAAGATCCGGACGGCTTCGTGGATTTCCGGAACGTCAAAGTCGACAAACGTGCCGGTGGATTTGCCTATCCAATTCTGCTGCATGGCCAGGACACGTTCCGGCCAGCGAACGAGCTTCGTCATATCCTCCAAAAGACGCTCGGCGTAGTCGGTAATCTTGAAAAACCACTGTTCGAGTTCCTTCTCGGTGACCGGAGTATCCTCGTGCCGCCAGCAGCAGCCGTTCACCACCTGCTCGTTGGCGAGCACCGTCTGGCATTGAGGGCACCAGTTCACGCGGCTCTTTTTTCGGTATGCCAGCCCGCGCTCCAGCAACTTCAGAAAGAACCACTGATTCCAGCGGTAGTACTCGGGGGTGCAGGTCGCGACCTCGCGCCGCCAGTCGTAGCTCACGCCCAGTCGCTTCAACTGCCCGCGCATCCGGTCAATGTAGCTGAAAGTGAATTCCGACGGGTGCCGCTGGTGCTTGATCGCCGCATTTTCAGCGGGCAAACCGAAGGCGTCCCATCCAATCGGGTGAATCACGTTGAAGCCCTTCATCGACATGTAGCGGGCCAGTGCGTCGCCGATGGAATAATTGCGCACGTGGCCCATGTGAATGTCGCCCGAGGGGTAGGGCAACATTTCGAGGACGTAGTACTTCTTTCGTTTGGGGTCGGCCTCCGCGTCAAAGAGGCGCAGGTCTTCCCAGCGCTTTTGCCACTTCTCTTCAATCGCCTGCGGATTGTATTGACTGTCCATGAAAGTTTTGGATGCTGTCCCGAACAGCGTGCCGATTTCTCGACGGTGAAAAATTACTGTGTCACGAGTGTATTATGAAGGCTGGCAATCCGCCATCCCTCAGCGTGCCGCACGACCACCAGGCTAAAGACCGAGTTGTGACGGCCAGCGAGAGGCCCGGTTGGGGCATCCAGGGTGCTTCGCACATGCGCCAACAACACGGTTTCGGCAACCTTGCGCGCCTGGATCAGCTCGAAATGATTGGAGCTGCCTTTGTAAATGGTGTCAAAAACCCCCTGATGTCCGGCGGCGATGGCCTCGCGGGAATGATGGTACTCACCGCGAATGGTGACGAAATCCGCGTCCTCGGCAAAGGGTTCCCCAAAGGCCTTGCCGCTCGCGGAATTCCAGGCGCTTTCGAGGCGCTGCATAATCTCCTGGGCAACCTGTCGGGCGTCCTCGGTCATTTCCTTTCTCCTTGCTTATTTCCTCTTCTCTGAAATATCCGCGGCATGAAATGCCGTGGAAGTAATTCCCTGATTCGGTCCTATGCCCCCCTGTTGGGGCTAAGTGTGAGGCTTCCCGAGTAGATAAGCCTCCATCGAGAGCCTGCCGGGGCGAATCGAATGGCCGCCGTAACAAAGCTTTCTCAGAATAGCATCCGGGCGCAAGTGCCAGCTGGCCCAGGCCAGCGGCGATTCGCCATTCATATCCTTGGCGTTCAGAATGGCCCCCGCTTCCAAAAGCATCTGAATCGTCTCCTCGCCGGCAAACGCCGCGGCGCGGTGCAGCGGCGTTTCTCCGCGCGTCCGTGCGTCTCGCATGAACGCGCCGGTCTCGGCGCCGGGTTTGGTGGCGCAATTCGGGTTGGCGCCGTTCGCGAGAAGCACCCGGACGACGTGGTGATGCGCGAGACTGTTGGCTTTCGAGAGCGCCGAGTGCAGCGGGGATTCGCCGTTCTCTTTCGAGGCAAAGTTCACGTCCGCGCCGCGCTCGATGAGAAACTGGCAAAGCCGCCAATGCCCGTGAAAACAGGCACCGTTCAGATCGAAGTTCTCTCCCAGGGAGGCGAGCCTTTCGCCACGTTGGAGCAGATATTTAATCGCGCTTACATCTCCGTAATAGACGCACCACTTGATGAGCGACACGCCGTCGGCGTCCGCCGAGTCGGCGGGATGCCCGGAGGCAAGGTAATCGAAGACCAAGTCGGTGCGTCCGTCGGTGATTTTCTCAAGCATGACGGCGCTCCTGTTTCCGCACGGACTTTGCGCCAGGTATCCGCAATCCTGCCAGTTCCCTCATCACTCGGAGGTTGCGCTTGTCATCGCCCGGCCGGTCAATGGGCGTCTCGCAGATAAATGGGATGGAGCGCAGCTTGGGATGACGCACGATCCGCCCAAAGGCCTCGCGGCCGATCTTGCCCCGGCCGATATGCTGGTGCCGGTCGGCGTGCGAGGCGAAGTCGGTTTTGGAATCGTTGGCGTGAATCACCCGGACATTCGCGATGCCGATCGTCCGGTCCAGGAGTTCAAGTGTTTCTTGAAGTCCCTTCCGCTCGTGAATGGGATAGCCCGCCTCGAAGGTATGCGCGGTATCGATGCAGGCGGCGACCGGAAGACTGCTGGCCGCTCCTTGAACGATCTCGGCGATCTCCTCAAAAGTCCGCCCGATGCAAGCCCCCTGTCCGGCGGTGTTTTCGATCAGAATCGTCAGGCCGTTGAGTGGCAGTCCGTCAGCCGCCCGCTTCAGGGATTCGACACAATTCGCAACCGCCTTGTCGGGCGTCGAGTCTTTGGCGCTCCCGGGATGGGTTACCAGGAAATCCGCGCCCAGATCGAGGGCTCGCTTGATCTCGCTTCGAAAAGCCTGGATGGATTTCTCCCGGATCGTGGGATCCACGGACGCCAGG
>DATDMO010000039.1:0-20164 GCA_036518755.1 Candidatus Acidiferrales bacterium
CGGTAGCGGCCGAAGAGTGCGCGGCGATGTTTTTCCTGGACTAGGTAGCGCTCCGTGCGGACGTAGCGGCTTTTGAAATCCACGTGGCCATTCTCGAAGCGGAACATGACCACCATACCCTCGCCGTCGATGAAAATGTCGTCGCCTCCCATGGGCGGGTACTGGCGGTCGGGACCGCAGCGATAGAGGATGCCGTTCAGATCTTTTGGCACTTCACCGTAGGTGACTTCGCAATCGCGCAGGTCGGCTTCGAGGCGCATCGGCGCGCCCGGACCCTGGTAGAGAGGAATGTCCGGGAAGCGAACCGCTCCTACGGCGGATAATTCCTCAAGGTATACGCTCGGCATGGTGAACTCCTGGTTGCGCCGATGTGATCGGCCTGCGCACTCGAGTGCTGCGGAGAATGCTAGTCGCATAGAAACTGGTTTGTCAACGCGGAGGGGAATCGGAGCAGCGAGCCGATTTTAGGATGTCTGCGGCTGCCCTCGACCGGAGACTGCGAGGGTGCTATTCTCTCGCAGGGAGTTTGCGAGGACTGCCGTGTCGGAATCACATGCGAGTCGTGCCAGCACGCAGCGGCGGCGCAGTGAGCGAGTGCCCAAGTCCGTAGTAATGGTGGTTCACGGATTCGACCTGCTGGGCCAGCCGTTCGAGGAGCGCACGTCGACAATTACGCTGAATCTTCAAGGCTGCCGCTATGCCTCGAAGCATCACCTACCAAAAAACACGTGGGTAACCCTGGAACTGCCCGAAGACCCCGAACACCGCAACATGCGCGCGCGCGTGGCGTGGATTCAGCGGCCGCACTCAGTACGGGAGTTTTTTCAGATTGCGGTAGAGCTCGAGAGGCCGGCGAACATCTGGAAGATCGATCCTCCTCCGGCAGACTGGAAGTTGGAGGAAACTTCGGGGGCCGAACAAGAATCTGACACATTACGCGAGCAGGCCGCGGACAAAATACTTGAAAGAGGCAGTGAGTCTGCCATCACAGCCGGCGCCAACGCGCCAATAGAGGAACGGGCCCCATCCGATATGAACATACCATCGTGGAATTCATCTTCAGATCGACCGTCCGAAGGCGCCGAGCCTCAAGCGGGAACGAGCACCTTGCTGGAAAAGTGGCAATCCGAGATGGAGCAGCGTGTGAATCGCGCGACGGAGATCGCCGCCACACAAGCCGCCGAAAGAATTCGGGAGGCGGCAGAACAATTCCAGCGAGAACAGCGTGACGCGCACAACGCGCTCTCGGAAGAGATTGCGTCCAAACAGCAACGGCTGGCCGAGCTGCGTTCGGAATTCGAGCGGACCGCTCGGGAGTCGCGCGAATTAAGCGAGGAGTTGGAGCGGGCCGCGGCCGCGCTGCGCGCCGAAAAGGAAGCGGCCATCGAGTCGGCCGGGAGAATGGCGCAGGCGCGCCTAGGGACGGAGGCGGCAGAGGCGTCGCGTGAGCAACAGCGCGTCCCTGAGCCGCCGAAGGACGGGCCAGCCATCGCGGCGAGCGACAATGCAAATCTGCGGGAGCATCTGGATTCCGAGGTGGCGCGCGCCAAGAGCCAGTGGGACGAACTTTTGCAGGCGTCGCTCGACAGCAGCATCGAGCGCCTGGTCGGCGAAATATCACGGCATTCTCAGGAGGTGTTGCGCGCCGCCGAGCAACGAATGTCCGAACGCGTTGCGGAATTGCGCCAGCCCTTTGTGGCGATGCAATCGGAGGCTCGCGACGCACTTTCCGAACTAAGGCCAGCGCTCGACCAGGAATTGGGCCGGGTGCGCAACACCTTGACCGAGATCGAGCAGGCCGCAAGCCGCGTGAAGGAATATTCGGCAGAGCTCGACTCGACGACTCACGAGACGCTCGACGAGCTTCACCGGCGCCTGGAAAACATTCTTCAGTCGCAGACGGAAGAGTTGAATCGGCGGGCCGAAAACCTGGCGGCAGGCGTTCCACAGCGGCTTGGCTCGACGCTCGACGCGTTGGGCAATCATTTGGTGGAGCGCGTGACGCAGGAAGTGGAGGCGAAGCTCGCGCCACGTGTGGACCGCGCTTCTGAATTGGTCCGGCAGTTGACGGCACGCGAGCTCGAGGGCGAGGAAAGCCTCCGGCTCCATCGCGAGCGGCTGCGTCAAGTATCGGAAAACAGCCAGCGGGAAGCCGTGGGACATGCGGCCGCCACACTCGCGAGCCTTCGGAACGATTTCGAGGAGGCTCGCAGAGAGGCTCTCAACCGTTGGGCCGAGGAATTGGATGCCGCAGGAGTTCGCGCTTCTCACACCGCGGCGGAATCCATCGGCCGATCGTCGGAATGGTTTCAGCAGGAAGCGCGCGCGCGCCTGCAGGTGCTGACCGAGCAGGCATTGGGGGTGGCTGGCGCGGGCATGGAAGAGAAAGCGGTAGACACGGGACGGCACTTCGAAGCGGCGCTGGAGATACAGTCTGCCGGCCACCTATCAACCATTTACGAGCGCATTGAGGGCCTTGCGGGGGAAGTGGCGGGACGCGCACGCACAGAAATCGAGCGGGCTTCGGAAGCGGCTGCATCGTCGTTCGGACAAGTGCTTCGCAACATTTCCGAACAGCACGGTCAGCAATTTTTGAGCGACAGCCGCGGAGCGCTCGAGCAGCGCCAGCAGGATTTAAGACAGTTCGCGTCCGAGCTGTTACTTAACCTGGAGACAGGCGCGGGTGCTTCCATCGATCGCTTTCACGCACAGATGGCGTCGGAGCTGGAAACCAGCGTCACCGAAGGCCGCCGGTTTCTGAGCGCCGAATTCGCTTCCACCTTGGAGGGTTACCGCGCCGAACGCGAGGCCTACCACTCGGACTGGCTCCGGAAACTGGACCGCGCCAGCGACGACGCGGCTGAAAGATACGGACAACGCCTTCGGGAGGTGTCCGATTCGTGGGTTGCTTCTTCGGTGCGCGAGTTTAATGCACACGGACGGGACGCCATCGAGACGTTGGTGCGTTCGGCGGACCAAGCCGTTCGCGATTCGTGCTCCAAACTCTTCGAGGGATTTTCCGAGCTGTTGCGGCAGAGGGTAGGCAATCCGCCGGGGACTGGCGGCTTCGCGGCCGGGCCGAGCGGCGAGCCGAGCGAAACGCCGCCGCCCCACAATGAATCCTCGCTTGGCGCGAGCGCTTGAGCTTCGCAAAGGCATCGAGCTACCGACGAATCACTTCACTCCGACTATTTCGCGCACGGCATTTGCGACATATTCGATCTGTTCCTGTGTCAATCCCGGATGGAGCGGCAGGCTGAGCACGCGCTCGCAAGCGCGCTCGGCATAGGGGAATGTTCCCGGGGGTAGGCCGAGAGACGAATAGGCCGGTTGCAGATGTATCGGCCTGGGATAATGCACCACGGTTTCGATATCCCGCTCAGCAAGCTTGGTAGCAGTGGCATTGCGGTTGTCTGTGTAAATCACGAACTGGTGGTAGACGGACTCATCTCGAGGATCGTCCACCGGTATTTCCAACCGCGCGTTGGCGAGCAGGCGGCGGTATTCGCGGGCAATTTCCTGGCGCCGTGAAGTCCACGCGTATAGGCGCCGAAGCTTGATTCTCAAGACCGCCCCCTGAAATCCTTGCATACGGTAGTTATAGCCGACGAATTCGTGCTCGTAGCGCGCTGTTTGCCCGTGGGAGCGCGCGGCACGCGCAAACTTGGCAATGTGATCGTCATCCGTGGTCAGCGCGCCGCCTTCGCCGTACGCGCCGATGTTCTTCGTTGGATAGAAGCTAAAAGCCGCCGCGTGGGCGAGCCCGCCAGCGCGCTTTCCACGATAGCGAGCGCCGTGGGCTTGCGCGGCATCTTCGAGCACGCGAAGATTGTGACGCGCGGCAATTTCGCGAATGGGGTCCATGTCGGCTGGGCGGCCATAGACGTGGACTGGAAGGATCGCTCGAGTACGCGGCGTAATGGCTCGCTCGATCAACCGGGGATCCAGATTTCCATTGGCCGGGTCGATATCGACGAAAACGGGCACAGCTCCGCAATAAGTGATGGCCTCCGCGGTGGCGAGAAAGCTGTTGGGACTGGTGATTACTTCGTGGTCGGCTTGCACTCCGAGCGCCAGCAAGCCTAGATGCAACGCCGCTGTTCCGGAGCTGAGGGCAACACAATGCTTGGTGCCGCAGAAGTCGGCGAACTCGCGCTCGAATGCTTCCACTTCCGGGCCGATCACGAACGAGGAGTTCTGGCAAACGCGATCAAGGGCGGGGAGAATTTCGTCCCTCAACTGCGCATATTCCGCTTTCAGATCTAGGACAGCGACCTTCATCGCGCGGCGCCCTTGAGCCGGAGAAAAACTTTACTGTACGGGACCCGCCTCCGCAAGCGCGCACTCGAGGGTATGTGCTGCTGAGACCCTCTGTTATTTGAAACGCTTCGTCGATCTGGAGTTTCCGTGGATAATAACCATTCGCATGTGAGGCATCGGAAAGGACGTACATTGCGCGTCGTGATCACTGGCGGAGCAGGATTCCTGGGTTCCCACCTCTGCGACCTGTTTATTGAGAAGGGTTGGGACGTGCTTTGCATCGACAATCTCATCACGGGGACGCGTTCCAACATCTCCCATCTGCTTTCGAATTCCCGGTTCAGTTTTGCTAACCACGATGTAACTCGATACATCGAGGTTCCAGGGCCGGTGGATGCGGTGCTGCATTTTGCGTCGCCCGCCAGCCCGCCTGATTACCTGAAGGCCCCGATCCAGACCATGAAGGTTGGCTCGCTAGGGACGCACAACGCCCTGGGTCTCGCGCTGCACAAAAGGGCGAAGTTTCTTCTGGCTTCAACATCAGAGTGTTACGGCGACCCGACCGTGAGCCCGCAGCCGGAAACTTATTGGGGAAACGTCAACAGCGTGGGACCGCGCAGTGTGTACGACGAAGCGAAACGATTTTCAGAGGCCATCACGATGGCCTATCATCGCCACCACGGCATGGATACGCGCATCGTCCGCATATTCAATACGTACGGGCCGCGAATGCGCCTTAACGACGGCCGCGCACTGCCAAACTTTCTCTACCAGGCCCTGGTTGGCGAGCCGATTACTGTCTATGGAGATGGAAAACAGACGCGCAGTTTTTGTTACGTTTCCGATCTAATCGATGGCATCTACCGGTTGCTCGAATCGGACGAGCACGAGCCAGTGAATATCGGCAATCCGAATGAAATCACGATTCTGGAGTTTGCCGAACGCGTTCGAGCGTTGGTGGGCACCGCGGTTCCCATCGTGTTTCGTCCGCTGCCTCAGGATGACCCCAAGCAGCGTTGCCCGGACATCGGCAAAGCGCGGCGCATTCTCAATTGGGAGCCGAAAGTGGCGTTGAGTGAAGGTCTGAAGATCACCTACGATTTTTTCCGGCAGCAGATCGCCGCGCCTACAGGCGCGAGCTAATTGTTTTCGCTTCGGCGGGGCGAGCCATCAATCTGGCCGGCCGAAGGAACGGTACTCGAAGCCCTGGCTTTTCATTTCCCGCGGTGAAAGCAAGTTGCGCCCGTCCACGATCAACGGCCGCGCCATGACCTCGCGAATCCTGTCCCAATCCAGTTTTCGAAACTCATCCCACTCCGTGGCAATCAGAAGCGCCTCGGCGTCTTCCGCGGCCTCGTAGGGGGACTTCGCATAGTCGATTTGCGGTAAGACAGCGCGTGCCCGGTCCATCGCCTCGGGATCGTAGGCACGAACCCTCGCTCCTTCGCCCAGCAGTCGCTGCACCAAATCGATGGCCGGCGCAAAGCGGATATCATCCGTGTTGGGCTTGAACGCTAACCCCAAAACTCCCAGTTGTTTGCCCCTTACGACCCACAGCGCGCCGCGCAACTTCTCAACAAAACGATCGATGCGCCCTTTATTGATGCGCTCCGCCTCGCGCAACATTGTGAAATCCACGCCAGAACGCTCGGCAAGATGCACGAACGCCTGCAGATCCTTCGGCAGGCAGAAACCGCCAAAACCCAGGCCGGCCGAGAGAAAACTAGCGCCGATCCGAGGATCGAGGCCCATCGCCCGGACCACCTCGCCGATATCCGCGCCGAGCCGTTCAGCTAGATCGGCCACCATATTGGCGTAGGAAATCTTCAAAGCGAGGAATGAATTAGACGCATGCTTGATCAATTCGGCGCTGTTGATTGTTGTCACGAGCCATCCGGGTGCGGGTCCGGCGGGACACTTGCCATCGTGAACGGGACATGTGAACTTCCGTTCCAGCACGGGATGATAGATGTCCTGAAGCTGCCGCTCGGCCATCTCGTCGTCGACGCCCACGACGATGCGATCCGGATGCAAAAAATCCCCGACGGCAGTTCCCTCGCGAAGGAATTCAGGATTTGAGGCGACGCTAAATTTCACGTTCGTCTTCCGGCCATAGACGGATAGCGCGCGTTTGAGCTCTTGTCCCGTGCGTGCGGGGACGGTGCTCTTCTCTACCACGAGTTTTGGGGACCGAGCCTCAGTAGCCACCATTCGCGCCACCAAATCGATCGCGCTAAGGTCTGCATCGCCGTTGGGGAGAGGCGGAGTGCCCACGCAGATGAAAATGGCATCACCCGCGGACACGGCGTCGGCGGGATTGGCACGAAAGGTGAGCCGGCCGTTTTTGCGAGCCTTCAGAATTATTTTCTCGAGCCCCGGCTCGTAGATCGGAATTCCCCCGGATTCGAGGATCTGAATCTTGCTCGCATCGCTATCGGTGCATACAACGTCGTGCCCGATCTCCGCGAAGCACGCGCCGGTCACCAATCCGACGTACCCAGTTCCGATCACCGAAATCCTCAAAATGACCTCCTCGTGCGGCTTTCGTGTATAAACACCCCATTTTCCTATAGCTCGGACGAGCGGCCAAACCAATTTTACTTCGGGAATTCTTCACCGAAGGGCTTGCGACAAGGCCGTAGGGCACGATGTCTCCTCTGGGCCGCAAAATGCCGGGCCCAGAGTGTGATCTGCTCCAATTAAATCAAGCGAGGGCATCGCTCGCTTCGCGCCCGCGCCAATCGCGAAAGCTCGTTGCCTGGGCGCGCGAAGACTCGCATGCGAGCGACCCTTTAATCGCAGCAGCGTGACTGGACTCCAGATGCAATTCCATCGAAAATAGGCGAGACTTGCCGGGGAATCCCGAGCGTCCACGAGGGAACTGTTGGCAACCGGCGACATCATCCGTCCCACCGGCTGATGGGTTGCGCGGCAGGAAACGCAAGGACAACTTCTGGAGCGGCCGACGCATCGCAGTGAAGGATGCGTCCCGACGGGTAGCGTGGCCCGAACGAGACGAACCGAAACTGGGGAAGTACCGGAAGCGGTCTCCATCCGGCTCGCCCAGCAAGGCGATGCGGCGGCCTTCGAGCGGCTGTATCGTCTACACAGTCGCAGAGTTTACTCCTTGTGCCTGCGAATGGTCGGGAATACAGCGGAAGCAGAGGATCTGACACAGGAAGCGTTCCTGCAGCTCTTCCGCAAGATCGCCACTTTCCGGGGCGAGTCCGCGTTTTCGACATGGCTGCACAGGCTCGCGGTCAATGTCGTGTTGATGAAGCTTAGGAAGAAGTCGGGCAAGGAGACCTCGTTGGAGCAGGTCACTGAGCCCGATGAGGAATCCGGTACGCCGCGCAGGGACTTCGGCGCGGTCGACTTGAGGCTGAGTGGTTCTCTCGACCGCGTCAACTTGCAGCGCGCCGTGGACCAACTGCCGCCGGGCTACAAGGCGGCATTCGTCCTGCACGATGTGCAAGGATACGAACACAACGAGATTGCGGAGATGTTGGGTTGTTCGATCGGGAATTCGAAGTCGCAATTGCACAAGGCGCGCATGCGCCTACGCGATTTGCTGCAAGAGGCGGTGCGCGAAAAGGCCCGCCAGGACCGGCGAGCCGCGGGCGCGAGCGAGGATTGATTAGTGAGTGCTGCGAACTGTAACGCGTTTCTGGAACGACTCGACCAGTGGATGGAGGGTGAGCGCTCTCCCGCCGCTGAAGCCCATCTCCGCGACTGCGCCGAGTGCAGCAATCTCATCGCCGATCTGGACTCCATCCGCGATACCGCTTCGTCGCTAGCCGCGAACGATCCCGAACCTTCCGCGCGAGTGTGGACGGCTCTTCGCGCGCAACTCGAGGACGAAGGACTGATTCACGCGGCAGGTGTAGGCAGCTCGGGAACCGCGAAACGCTGGTTCCAGGAAACGTTTTGGCTGAGGCCGCGTCCCTTGCTGGCGGGAGCCTATCTCGCGGCGCTCGTTGCCGTGGGATTCGCGCTCTCAAGTTCGAGCAGTCTGCGGAACGACAGCAGCCTCTGGATGAGCCGAACGCAGCGTTCGACACAGCCGCTTAGCGCACGCCTTGCGACCGAGGAGGACACTCTTTCATTCATGGCCAACGCCAACCCGGTGGTGACTGCTTCCTTGCGCAAGAGCCTCGCCGTCATTGACAACAACATCGCTTTGTGTGAAAAAAGCGTGCGCGAAGAACCCCAGAACGAATTTGCCCGCGACTATTTATATGAAGCTTATCGTCAAAAGGCGGACTTGATTGCGCAGGTAACGGAAGGCGACGAGGGCCAATGAGGACATCATCCAGTCTGTCCGGATCGTTGAATTGGAAAGTGGCCGGCGTGCTCGTCCCGAGCCTTTTGCTTTTGGGCGTGTTGCCGGCTTCGGCTGACAAGATCCAGCGCCATTTCAAAGTGGACGCGCGACCCGTTGTCACCATCCACAATCCGAACGGGACGATAACCGTGCGCGCCTGGACAAAGTCGGAAGTCATGGTGGTCGCAACCCGCGCCACGGACCAGGTGGTCGTGGATGCCGAGCAAATCGGCAATCGCGTTGACATTCTCACCCGACAAGTCTCGGAATCGGCATCTCCCGAATCGACGCGCGCCGATTATGAAATCAGCGTTCCAGAAGACGCCGAACTGCAGATCCATGACGACTCGGGCGGCGTAAACGTCTCGAACGTTCTGGGAGATATGAACGTCGAAACCATCGCCGCGGATGTGGACATGGCCGACGTTGCCGGCTATCTAACCGTGAAGACAGTGGGCGGCTCGTTCCAGTGCCAACGATGTGCCGGTCGCCTCGAGGTTTCCTCAATTACCGGAAGTTTCAAGCTGATCGATCTGCGCAGCATGTACGTTCGTGCGCAAACCTCCGAGGGCAATATTCTTTTCACCGGCCAGTTCCTGCCCAATTCCACCTATCGCCTGAAAAACTACAACGGTGTGATCGAAGTGCGGTTTTCACCCGAGGACTCGTTTGATTTGAGTGCGACCTCCTTGAAAGGGAAGGTCCACAACGAGGCTAAGCTGGTCCCACCTTCCCATCACCGTTTTATCCCCCGCTTCGGCAACGCACTCTTCGGGTCTTATAACTCCGGACGCGCCATGGTCGAGCTCAGCTCTTTCGATGGTACAATCAACATCCTCAAGCGGTGATTTCGCCGTCGCGCAACCAAGATTTCCAAACGATGACCAACGAGATTCGCCCTCGAAGGCTGGTCTGCCTGACTGGATTCATGGGCAGCGGTAAATCCACCGCTGCGCGCCTCCTCGCCAGCCAGCTTGGATGGATGCATACGGACCTTGATCGCTGCATTAGCAATGCTGTGGGCCTCACGATTTCCGAGATTTTTGCACGCGCGGGCGAAGCCGAATTTCGCCGGCTCGAAAGCGAGCAACTCGCGCGCATTGTTGCAGAGTACGCCCAGACGCGGAAACCGCGCATCCTTTCCCTGGGCGGCGGGACAATCACCCAGCCGCAGAATCTAACGCTGCTGCGGGAGCAGGGTGCCGCGCTCATCTGGCTTCGTTGCCCGATTGAGGAACTTTTGAAACGCTGCGCGCAAATTACCGACCGTCCGTTGTTTCGCGACGAAGCGAGTTTCCGCCGGCTGTACACCGAGCGTCTGCCAACTTACGAACTCGCGGATTATCGAGTCGATAGCGACGCGGAACCGTCGCGCGTTGTGGAGCAGATACTGGCGCTAGGAATTTTCCCCGAGGTGACCGTATGAGGCGAGAACGAATGCCGCTCGCTGGCGCTCTTTTCGCCTTAATTCTTGCCGCGGGCGCGAGCGCATGGACGCCGAAAATCGCGGGCATTCCCGCTTTCCCGGCGAGTCCCAAGCCGGGAGGGCTTTTTGCGCAGGATAAGGGAACGTTTCGGATTCTTGTGAATGGGCAGCAGGTGGGCAAGGAAGAATTCGAAATCACTTCGCGCGGCGCTGATTGGGTGGCTCACGACACGTCGGAAATACAGGGTCCAGGAGGACCGTCGCGTGTCACTGGCACGCTGGAACTCCACGCGGATGGCACGCCCGCGCATTATGAGTGGTCCACTCAAGGTGAAAAGAAAGCTTCAGCCACGATCGGCTTCGAAGGTTCGACCGCAACCATCGATCTTCACATCGAGGGCAGGAAGCCGTACACCCAACAGTTTACGTTCAATTCGCCGCAAGTGGTGATCCTCGACGACAATCTGTACTACCAGTATGCGCTGCTCGCGAGACTCTACGATTGGAATCGGAAAGGCACGCAGACGTTCACCGTGCTCGTGCCACAGGAATTGACGCCCGGCAGCGTTACCGTTGAGTCAGTCGAGACACACGACGCCAGCGGGAAGAAACTCGAGGAACTCGCAGTGAAGAGTCCGGATCTGGAAGTCGATCTCTTTCTCGATGGGCAACGCCTCGTTCGCATCATTTCTCCCACCACCAATGCTGAAATCCTGCGCGACAAATAGCTCGGAAAATTAATAGATGCAGGCTGTCCATCGAACAACCGAAAGCGGGTCTACGTTTGCCACGTTGTGTCGGGCTATAGGAGATTAACGCTGCACGGCGCGGAAGGCGATTACGGCATTCAATCCGCCGAAGGCGAAGGAGTTCGAGAGAGCGGCTTCCACTTGCGTAGTTCGCGGCTGATTGGGAATGTAATCTAGGTCGCATTCGGGGTCGCGGCCGAGATAGTTTGCCGTAGGCGGCAGAAGGCCGTGATGGAGAGCAAGGACCGTCGCAACGGCCTCGAGGGCGCCCGCCGCGCCGAGAGCGTGGCCGTGCATTGACTTGGTGGAGCTGACGCCAAGCCTATCCGCGTGCGCGCCGAAGACCTCGCGGATGGCCCGCGATTCCACCGGATCGTTTCCGAGCGTCCCCGTGCCATGCGCGTTGATGTATCCCACAGCTTCTGGCGCGAGGCTTGCCTCGCGCAGAGCGGCTCGCATAGCTCGCGCTGGGCCGTCAACCGTGGGCTGCGTCAGATGATGAGCGTCGGATGTCATCCCCAAACCGCAGATTTCGGCGTAGATTTTCGCGCCGCGCGCCTTCGCAGCGTCGAAGGGCTCAAGGGTCATCATCGCGCCGCCTTCACCCAAAATCATGCCGCGACGGTCCTTGCTGAAGGGACGGCAAGTGTCCGGCGAAATAACGCGCATCGCTTCCCACGCCTTCAGCATGCCGACCGTAAAAATCGCCTCGGCGCCGCCCGTGATGGCGAATTCCGCCTGGCCGTCGCGCACCAGTCGGAAGGCTTGACCGATGGCGTGGTTTGCAGACGAGCAAGCTGTCGAGATTGTGTAGACCGGGCCGCTCAAGCCAAGGTCCATCGAAATGTGGCTCGCCCCGGCATTCGCCATCGTTTTGGGAATCGTGAGCGGATGGACGCGGCCCCGGCTCTGGACCCAGAGATCTTCAAACCCCGCTTCAATCGCGGCTTGTCCGCCGACAGCCGAACCACAAACGATCGCGGATTGCTCGCGCAACCCCGTTGTCAACTCGATGCCCGAATCGCGGAGCGCTTCGCGTGCCGCGACCACGGAAAATTGCGCAAAGCGGTCGAGCTGGGCGTCTTTGCCGCCCTGGAAGTGTTTCAGAGGATCAAAGCTGCGGACCTGCGCGCCATTTTGAATCTTGAGTCCCACGCGTGAACCGTCGACGGACTGGATTGGCCCGATGGCGGAGCGCCCTTCGCGCAGGCCAGCCCACGTTTCGGGGAGATCGAGTCCCAGCGGCGAGATAATTCCAAGGCCGGTGATGGCGACTCGGCGTGGAGCCATGCGTTAGCTCGCCGGGCTGGTTGAACCCAGCGAAGTGTCGGGTGGCGGAGCAGCAGCGAGAATTTTTTTGATGCCTTCGACCACGTCGTTCACGGTTTTGATGGAGCGGACGTCGTCATCCGGAATCGAAATTTTGAAGGCGTTTTTGAGTTCGAAGAGAAGGGTGAAAACGTCGAGCGAATCGATGCCCATTTCCTGCAGGTTGGTATCGAGCTTGATGTTCTCGGCGGGCACGCGCTTCACGGAGGCCAGCGTGGCGATCACCTTTTCTGCTACCGCATCAGACATCCTGAATTCTACCTCCGCCGGTGAAGTCAACTCGCTCCGCGCGAATCCCCTCTGCCGTCGCACAAGGACTTAGAAAATAGAATTTGTACAATCAGACCGTATCGTATGCCAGGGAAGAAATCAAATTCTGACGCGGCATTCCAAAACCTCAACTAAGGGAATTCGTTGCGGGCTTTGACGCAGGCTTCTCCGGGTAGAGACGCTCGAACTCCGGGTCCCCGTGCAGAATGCTGAGATCCGGGTCGCGGCGCGCCCAAATCGAATCCTTAGAGCCCGCTTCCCAGGCCTTACGTAATGCGTCCAGGGCTTCCGGTTTTCTTTTCAGAATGCAGTACACGCAAGCCGCATTATAGAGAATCGAGGCTTCGTTGGCGCGCAGGGTGACCGCCAGATTGAGCTCCCGCAAAGCGTCTTCCTGTCGTCCCAGCTCCGCGTATTTGCCGCCCAGCAGAACGCGAGCCCGCGCATCTTCGGGCACCTCTTTCAAATGCTTTTCGAGCGCGACGACGACCCTGTGGGACATGTTTCGCCCGGCCTCTTGTTTGCCCATTGCGCCGAGAGAATTCATGATGGGCACATAGACGTTGTAATCCTCGCCGCTCGCTTCGATGGCGGACTCGGCAACATCCAGAACCTCTTGGTAGCGTCCCGCGGCGAACAGGGCACGTCCCAGCAGGTAATAAGCCCCATCGCAGTCGCGTCTGCGTTCGATGGCCTTTTTGACCATGCGCACGGCTTCGTCGTGGAGTCCGGCGGCATAGAGGACCCAAGCCTGGCTGACGTGCGTTTCCGGCAGGTCCCAACGCAGGGCGACCGCTCTTCCGGAAGCCTCTCTCGCGCGCTCGATCCAAACCTCATCCCGGGTAAAAATGGAGTAATACATGGCACACGCGTTGGCGCTGGCGGCATAGGCCAGGGCAAAGCTTGGGTCCAGGGACACTGCGTTTTCGAACATCTGGAGAGCGAACTCGACGTCCTGGCGGGTCTGCCGACGCGCGTAACGCTTGCCTCGCAGATATTGGTCGTACGCCTGCGGGTTCTCCGTGGGCTTGTCGGCTAGCGCCTCCAGTTCCTGCGGTGAGAGCGTCACGCGCAGGGCCTCGGCAATTTTGCGGGCCATTTCGTCTTGCACTTCGAAAACGTCTTTCATCTCGCGGTCGAACCGTTCCGACCAGAGCGGAAAATCGGTGCTCGTGTCTACCAGCTGAGCGCTGATGCGCACGCGGGCGCCCGAACGCCGCAACGTCCCAGTGAGGACATAGGCCGCGCCGAGCTGCTGGCCGATCTGCGCCGGCGTAACCGCCTTATCCCGGAAGGCCAGAACGGTGGGCCGCGAAAACGTGTTCAGCCCCCGGATCTTTGAGAGTTCGGTGATGATGTCCTCGGTAATCCCGTCGCGGAGATATTCGTCTTCCTTGGCGCCGCTCAGATTTTCAAAGTAGAGTACGGCCACGGATTTCCCCATTTTCTTTTGGGTGCCGGGGTCCGAATCGGTCTTTTCCTTCGCGCGCCGCTTGTGTGACTCGATATCGCGTTTCAGACGGCTAAGGTCGGTTTTCAGGTCGGTGGCCGTCTGGAACCGCAGATTGCGGTCCTTCTCGAGCGCCTTTTCCAGAATGCGCACAAAATCCGGCGGTAGCGATGGATTCACCTCTCCGGCCGGCTTGGGATCGCGGTTCAAAATGGCCTCGAAGATTACCGCCGAAGTGTCTCCCTGAAAGGGGAGCGTTCCCGTGGCCAGCTGGTAGAGAACGGTCCCGGTAGAAAAAAGGTCGGTGCGAGTGTCGACGTGTTGGCCGCGCGCCTGCTCGGGCGACATGTAGGAGACGGTGCCGACCGCCGACCCCGGCATCGTAAGTTCGTGGCCGTCACCCATGGTTGCCCTCTGCCCCTCCGACGTGCTCTGCCCGATTTCACGGGCTGTTATCTTAGCCAGGCCGAAGTCCAATATCTTCACGTCGCCGTGCTCGGTAAGAAAAAGATTGGCCGGCTTGATGTCCCGGTGAACGATGCCCTTGGCATGGGCCGATTCGAGAGCGTCGGCAATCTGGATGGCTAGCGGAAGGAGCTTGTCGATCTCCATTGGCTGCTTGCTCATCTTCTGCGCCAGCGTTTGCCCCTCCAGCAATTCCATCACGATGAAGTATCGAAGCTCGTGCTGCTCGATCGCGTGAATTGTGCAGATGTTGGGGTGATTCAGGGAGGAAGCCGCCCGCGCCTCGCGCTGAAAGCGCTCCAGCGATTGGCTGTCTTCGGCCATTTCCGGAGGGAGAAATTTCAGCGCCACGCGGCGGCCGAGCCGCGAATCCTCGGCTTCGTACACTACCCCCATTCCGCCCGCCCCAACCTGTTTGAGGATGTGGTAATGCGAGAGAGTTTGTCCAATCAGAGATGCAGAGCCCGCCATGAATGGCACATCTTAGATGGTCGCACGAGGTGAGTCAACGACGCGAGACGCCGTCGCGAAGTAGCCATACGTATCTGAAATGACTCGAAGCGCTGCCGAATCCAACGTGCCGCGTTAGTGGGCCAACGATGCGTTCTTTCGGCGCCGCCATACCTTACCCTTCCAGCCTTTTGACTACGCACCCCCCCGGCCTTTAGACTGGGGTCTGTGAGCACCTTCTCCCGTGGTTATGGCGGCTATCGCTTCGACCTGAGCGGCTACTTTCCTCGCGCCGTCAAGACGCTTTGTATCGCGTGCATCAGCGTCTTCGTCCTCCAGGAACTTTCCGAGTTGCTCTTCGGCCCCAAAGGGCGAGATTTCTGGCTGTTGTGGTTCGGGCTGGTGCCCGTTGCCGTAGTGCATTTGTTCAGAGTCTGGCAGTTATTTACCTATCTATTTCTGCACGCGGGCATTCTGCATATCCTGCTCAATTTGCTGTTTCTGGCGATGTTCGGCGCTGATCTCGAACACAGTTGGGGTTCGCGCCGCTTTTATACCTACTTTTTCCTCTGCGGAGTAGGCGCCGGCGTCATCAACGTCGCCGTGAAAACGGCGTTGGACCCTCACGGCCTCGGACAGGCATTGGTTCCCACGATCGGGGCATCCGGTGCCATCTACGGTGTGTTGCTGGCCAACGCCGTCTTGTTCCCCGACCGCCGCGTATGGATGTTCCCTCTCCCTGTAACGGTATCCATGAAGATTTTTGTCGCGATCATGATCGCAATCGAATTTTTCGGCACGCTCGGCGCCTCAGGCGACAACGTGAGCCACATCTGCCATCTCGGCGGAATGCTGGTGGGCTACATCTATCTGCGGCGGGGATCCTACCTTTTCAACTTCCGAAATTCCGTTTCCGACTGGAAGCGGCGGCGCCTGCGCAAGAAGTTCGAAGTATACCAGCGGGACCACAGTGACAAGCCGCCCTCTCGTCCCGATAACTGGGTCAATTGAAGACAGCTCCCTAGCTCATTCGCTGCTTCGCGTTGTCATCCTGAGCGGAGTCCCGCGCCTTCTTCCGTCGCGCGACTTCTGCGCGGCGCGGGACGGAGTCGAAGGACCTCTCTTGGATTGAAAACGGTGCCGTGGCTCAAATCGAAGAGAGGTTCCCCGGCCGCGTGTCCCGGTGCTACGCACAAACCAAAAGCCCGGAATAGTCCGCTCAAAATAGCGCCCGAAACGGCTCCTCACCGTAGACGATTTTTCTTTACACCAACAGGTACTTGCGGGAGACCACCCCCCGGTGTAAAGATTTTCTTCGTATCCTCGGACTGCGCACACACACACCGCATCACTGTAAACTCGCGGTTGGATCTTCTTTTCGTAGGGGCAGAGTCCGCTGTAGCGGATGCCAGGCGCACACGCTTGGCTACTTGTACGCCATCTGCCTTGTACTTGGCGGCGCCGTCATCCTGAGCGGAGTTGCGCGCGTCTTTTCTTTCCCGCGTCTTTCGCGGGCGCGCAACGCAGACGAAGGATCTCTCTTGGATTGAAAACGTTGTCGTGGCTCAAATCGAAGAGGAGTCCCTCTCCATAGCTCCACTTCCTCCGAATTCGTCATCCTGAGCGTGTACCATGACGCACGCGGCCGAAAAAGGAGTTTCCTCGATCATTTGGCCACGACAAAATCGACGACAACATCGTTCAGGAATTCGAGTCCCTTGCGAAAATTATCGAGCTGAATGCGTTCATTGTCGCCATGCATCCGTGAGAGATCTTCCTGCGTGATCGGAAATGGGAGAAGGCCGTAGGCCTGCACGTCTCGCATTCGCAGCGGCGTAGAATCCGTTGCCCCGGTCCACATGTACGGCAGAACCGGTGCCGAGGGGAAGTCCTTGCCCACCACCCGCGTAATGCTGGCGTATAGGTCGGAGCTGAGGGACGATGAAGGCGCGGCTTCTCCGCCCCCAGGCTCGATCTCCAGTTTCACCTGGGGATCGTTCACTATCTGCTGCAGCTTGGCGACTAACGGGTCAATCATGTTTCCAGGCAGCAGCCGCACATTGAGCACCCCGCGCGCTTCCGACGGCACCACGTTCTGCCTGATTCCCGCTTGTAGCATCGTGGGCGTGACCGTGTCGCGTAGCATGGCGTTCCACGTCGGGTTGGCGTCTGAAATCCAGCGCGCGGCATGACCGGCGCGGTCGGAGGATTGCAGCGCGCGCATCCATTTGCCGGTCTCCTCATCCTCCACCGGCGCCAAACCATCGAAATAGGCGCGCGTGACGGAGTTGAACTGAACCGGCGCTTCGTAAGTAGATATTTTTGCTATGGCGCTGGCCAAATGCGTAACAGGATTGTCCTTCAGCGGCACTGACGCGTGCCCCGACGTTCCCGTGGCGATCACGTCCACGTTAACCGCTACTTTCTCGCTTACTTGGACGCCAACGTACTCAATCTTGCCGTTCTTCAGAATCACGCGGCCGCCTTCGTTGAGGGCGAAGCCCGCGGCGATCTTGTCCCAGTGCTTTTCGACCGCGAACTCCATACCGGCGGCGCCGCCCGCTTCCTCATCTCCCTCGGCCAGGAAAATTACATCGCGATCCAAGCGCGCACCCGAACGCTTTAGCGCAATGAAAACAGCCAGGTTCGCGACCGTCATACCTTTGTCGTCAATCGCACCTCGGCCATAAAGGTAGCCATCCTGAATGGTTCCGGAAAACGGTTCCACCTTCCATTTGGATCTGTCCACACCGACCACATCTAGATGGCCCATCAGCAGAAGTGCACGCGACGGATCAGGCACTGCGCTCGATGAGAGGCGCGCCACCAGAAAACCGCGTCCGGGAGCGCTCTCGAAAACTTCCGCATGGATCCCCTCCCGCTCGAGAATGCCCGCGAGATACTTGGCGGCGTTTAGTTCGTTGCCCGGAGGATTGGTGGTATTGATGCGAACCAGGCCTTGCAGCCACGATATGGCTTCATTTTCCATTCCCACGATGCTGGAAGAAGATGACGCCGCCGCAGCCGGTTGCGCAGGTGGAGCGGGCATGGCGCGGCCTTGCGCCCAAACCGGAAAGGCGCAAGCCAGCGCGCCCACGAACGTTGTGAGTATCATCCTCAGAGTCTCCCGCGCCATCCTTTCGCCTCCCGTGGAATCTCAAAGACCATCGCCAAGCGCATCAATTCGATACTATCATGTGGATTCGTCATGCCTCGGATAGACAGCGCGCTCCGTTTCCGGATTGCAATCAAACATCCAGACAAGGACATAGGGCATCGAAGGTCTGTGAGGCAAATATGCAGGTGAAGACGTGCCGTCTCGCCGTTTTCGCAGTGGTCCTGATTGTTGCGATCGCAGTCCCTCGTTGGGACACATCCGCCCAAAACAATGGGCCGCAGCAGTCCGCCCCTCCGCAGCAGCCCGAGCCGGTCAAACCGCCCACCAGTTCAGCGCCAAGCGGGCCGGCGCAACGCCCGCAGGAGCCGCCGCCGCAAGTGGCAATCTCCGTTCAATCCAACCTCGTGACCGTGGACGCGATCGTGACCGATCAGGATGGCAACCTCGTTACAGGCTTGAAACGCGAAAATTTCCGGGTTCTAGACGATGGCCAGCCGCAGCAAATCACCAACTTCGCGCCCACCGACGCCCCGATTACCGTCGTGATCCTCATGGAATACAGCAGCACTTATTGGGGCTACTATCAGGGTTACTTCGGCTACAAAGCTCAGCTCTGGGCGGATGGTTTCCTGCAGGCCTTGAAGCCCCAGGATTGGGTCGCGCTGAAAACCTTCGACCTTCGCACCACGCTCCAGGAAGATTTCACCCAGGATAAGCGCTCCATCGACGAAGCCATCCGCACTCTCGGCTTCCCTACTTTCCACGAAGCAGTTCTGTTCGACGCAGTATATGAAACGCTGAATCAGTTGCGCGACGTGAAGGGCAAGAAATCCATCTTGCTCCTCGCCACGGGATTCGACACCTTCAGTAAGCACAATCTCGATCAGATCATCAATCGCTTGAAGGAATCCGAGACTACGATTTTCGCAGTCGGAATGGGAGAGGAAATCGATCTCTATTCGCCGGGTGGAGCCGGTCTCGGTTACCTTCAGGCGAAAAATCAACTCTCGACCTTCGCCCGCATGACCGGCGGCTACGCATTCTTCCCGCGCTTCCAGGGTGAGATGCCAGACATTTTCAATACCGTCGCATCCTACCTGCGCAGCCAGTACACGCTCGTTTTTTCGCCTTCCACTCCGCAGGACGGCAAATTTCACAAGATCACGGTCCAGATGTTGGACGATGACGGAAATCCGCTGATGTTGGTGAACAAAAAGGGTAAGAAGAAAAAAGCGGTCGTCACCGCCCGCGAAGGCTACATGGCGCCGCACTCCAATTCAGGCGGCTAACCTCAGTTCTGCCCGGCTTCGCCGGTTACCGCCGGACGCGCCGCTTCACGAATTCGTCCAAGAGGACCCGCGCGAGGCGCGATTGATCGTGTCGCGCCACATCCCCCTGCTGCAGAAGGTTTCCCGTAACGTAGCTCAAGCCCATCTGGGAAAGTTCTTGGAGTGAAGGATCGACCGGTTCGGCTCCTTGGGCCTTGTACCGCCGCCGCACCTCTGGCGATAGGGACGACCGGTTGATCACAACAAAATCGAACAACTCGTGTTTGGTGTGTTCGTAGATCGCCTGGACGTGGTCCGCAACGGAGTAATGCCGGGTTTCGCCGGGCTGCGTCATCAGGTTGGCGATGTATACCCGCGTAGCCCGCGTGTTTGCGATTACTTCAGCCACTTCCTCCACCAGCAGATTGGGCAAAATGCTCGTGTAGAGCGAGCCGGGACCAATAAGGACCAGATCAGCTTCTCGCAACGCCGTGAGTACTTCCGGCAAGGGTCGCACGCGCCGCGGGACCAGCCGCACGCGCCGAATCCGCTTCCGCGACCGCGAAATCCTCGTCTCACCTGCCACTGCCGTTCCGTCTTCGAGTTCCGCCTCTAAAGTGACGTTCTGCGCCGTCGACGGAAATATTCGCCCGCGGATCGCCAGCACTTGCGCGGACAACTGCACCGCCTTGGGGAAATCGCCTGTGCTGTTGGTCAATGCCGTCAGAAAAAGGTTGCCGAAGCTATGCCCCCCAAGTCCGCGGCCCGCGGGGAATCGGTACTGAAAAAGTCTGCTGAGTAGATGCTCGTCTTTTGAGAGGGCGACCATGCAGTTGCGAATGTCCCCGGGCGGCAGAATGCGGTATTCGCGTCGCAGCCGGCCGGAGCTCCCGCCGTCATCCGTAACGGTAACGATTGCTGTCAGATCGGCAATCGGCTGCCTCGTCCGGCGGTCGCCGGGCTCGGCGACGTGCTCCTTCAGCCCGTGCAGCATTGTGGAAAGACCGGTTCCTCCACCAAGCGCAACCACGCGCACCGATGGTGAGTCAGGTTCC
>DATDMO010000040.1:0-5285 GCA_036518755.1 Candidatus Acidiferrales bacterium
GTAGCCAATGACGTGGCCAAATACTTCGCAATTATTCCGGCGATGTTTGCCGGCGCTTTTCCGCAGCTCAATGTGCTCAATATCATGGGACTAAAAACGCCCCAATCGGCGATTTTGTCCGCCGTAATTTTCAACGCGCTCATCATCATTGCGCTCGTGCCGCTGGCGCTCCGCGGAGTGCGCTACCGTCCGCTCGGCGCGTCGGCTTTGCTGCGCTGGAATCTTCTGATTTACGGTGTGGGCGGGATTATTGCGCCGTTCATTGGAATCAAGGCGATCAACCTACTCATCACGCATGTCGGATTGGCGTGAAAAATAAACGAAGCTAAGGTGCAAACCGAGCATGACGGCTCTCAATCTATTCGGATTCGTTGCCGTTTCCCTGATGGTTATTGCCTATGCCCTGGAAAAGCGTCACTCCGCATTCCTTCTAGTGTTTGCGGTTTGCTGCGTGCTGGCATCCGTTTACGGTTTTCTGCAGGGAGCGTGGCCTTTCGGAATATTGGAATCCGTTTGGTCGGTCATTGCCCTGAAGCGCTGGTGGGGATCCACGCGTTCGCCTTGGCCACGATCAGCGAAATGATTGCAAAGTGCTGCTTTTGAAGTGAGGCTAACATGAAGAAGAATCTTCTAATCTCGATCTGGTTCACGCTGGCAACCACGTTGCTCCTCGGCATCGTGTATCCGCTCACCATCACCGCGCTTGCCCAGGTTCTATTTCCCCGTCAGGCAAATGGAGAACTTATCCAACTGAACGGTAAGATCGTGGGCTCGCAACTGATCGGCCAGCCATTCACGGCGCCCGGATATTTCTACTCGCGGCCCTCGGCTGCTGGTCCGGCGGGCTACGATCCAACAGCTTCTGGCGGTTCGAACCTCGGTCCGACCAGCAAAGCCCTCTCCGATCGTGTTGCCGCCAGCGTGAAAGCGCTGCAGCCCACAAATCCAGGCAAACCGATTCCAGCCGACCTCGTCACGGCCTCCGGCTCGGGGCTCGACCCAGACATTTCTCCCGCCGGCGCCGCATTCCAGATCCCGCGTGTAGTGAAGGAACGCGGCATGAGCGAACAGCAGGTGCGCGCACTCGTCGCGAAGCACACCAAAGGAAGGCAGTTTGGTTTTCTCGGCCAGCCTCGCGTCAATGTCCTCGAACTCAACCTGGATCTCAACGCACTTCATCCTATGCGCTGATCGCCCTCAAGGCGCGCTTATCGGCCGCGATGGAGAACGTCCCGTAGCCACGAAAGTGGTCCTTTCTCCACACTCACCGTAGACGATTTTTCTTTACACCAACAGGTACTTGCGGGAAACCACCCCCCGGTGTAAAGATTTTATTCGTATCCTCGGACTACGCCCTCTCGCCCTACGATCCATTGTTCGTCGGTCTGCTGGGCTTGAAATATTTCGCAATTCCGTAGAGTGAGTGAGTTTTGCTCAGAGTGAATTACGCGCAATTCTAACCGCACAGTCATGTGGCGCAAATCAGGCACATCGCTATAATGATGTGCTCATGCCCGGATTCCTCAGCAACCTTCTACAGATTCTGCGAGAGCGGCGCGGCTCGGATATGCTTTTTCTGTGCCGCCGTCTCCTTTCGGAACGAGGCGAAGCCTCGCAGACGGTCATCGCCGAACGAATTATCAACGCCTACATGGCAATGAGCGCGGCGGACCGCCTCAAGTTTTTCGAGATGCTCTGCCGGGATTTCGGCCCGGATCCCGCCGCGATCACCCGGGCGGCCGCCGAATACGAAAAGCACCCCGGCGCGGAAACCCTCGCGCCTCTCTTCGCGGCTGTCGAACCCCCGCGCCAAGAGCTCATTCGCCGCATCAACACCGCTTCGCACGGCACCGAAACCCTGGTCACCATGAGGGGCCATCTGCTTGAACTGGCCGGCTCCAAAGGCGCGAACCTCGCCGCGCTCGATGCGGATCTAAAGCATCTTTTCAAATCGTGGTTCAACCGCGGTTTCCTGCGCCTCGAGCGCATCAGTTGGCAAACTCCGGCGCACGTCTTGGAAAAACTCATTCACTACGAAGCGGTCCACGAAATCAACGGCTGGCCGGACCTGCGCCGGCGTCTTGAGGCGGACCGCCGCTGCTTCGCATTTTTTCATCCGGCGCTCGATTCGGAACCCATCATCTTCATCGAAATCGCCTTATCGAACCAGCTGACCGGAGAACTGGAACCGCTGCTCGATATACACGCGCCGGTGCTTGATACGGATAAAGCGAACACCGCGATCTTTTACTCCATAAATAACTGTCTGGCTGGGCTGCGGGCCATTCCCTTCGGCAATTTCCTGATCAAACAGGTTGTGGTGGAGCTTGCCGCCGAGCTGCCTGATGTTAAGACCTATGCCACTCTCTCGCCGCTACCTCGCTTTGCCCGGGCTTTGTCGGATAACCAGAATACGGATGGTTTCACGCGCGAGCGTCTCTCACGCCTCTTGGCCGATTACGCCGAAGACTTCACTTCCGCCACTCGGATGCGCGATCCTGTGGAGGCCTTCCGGCAGCTGCTCCAAGCACCTCTCGCGAATCGCAAGGTGCTGGCCGCGCCGCTTGAGCGGCTGGCACTTGCCTATCTCACGGAAGCGCGTGACGGCGGAAGGCTGTATGACCCCGTGGCTTCATTTCATCTTGCGAATGGCGCCCGTCTCGAACGGGTCAACGCGTTTGCTAACTTGCGACCCTACGGTTTGGAGGCTTCCTTCGGGGTTACCGTCAATTACAGATATTTGCCTGACGAAGTCGAGGAAAATCACGAGCAATTCGTTCGCAACGGGCAAATTCGCCTCGCGGGCGGCTTAGCTCGCGATTTCAGAGCAGTCTCCGCAGCCTGGCAAAGTCCGCACCGCGGCAAGCGCAATTGAAACTCGCCGCAGCCATCGCACACTCAAGCCCAACTTACCGCCGCGATGTCGGGTGCCGCGTTTGGCTCAGCAAGTTGACGAACAGCCGGTAGGCCCCGGGCACACCATCGGGCAACTCGCGGAAAAACGACAATCCCGTGTAAATGTACACGCCCTTCCCAAACCGTGCGTAGACCAGACCGCCAGTTGCTTCCTTTTCACCTGGATCGGTCAATCCCAGTATGGGCTGATACTGCGAATCCCACGTGCCCCAGAAGTAGAGTCCGCGCTCCTGGTGCCACCCCTTGAAATCGTCCAGCGTGATTTTATTCGGCGTATTCAGCAGAGGGTTATTGGGAGCCAAAAATCGCACGGGTGAATCCGGATCGGTTACCCGCGCCGCCTGAGCCGCCATCTTCGCCGGATATGGCGCTGGCAAAATTCGGTTCCATGCAAAATCGCGCTCGTAGAGAACCAGCAGCGTTCCGCCATTCTTCACATACTCGAGCAGGCGCGGATTCGATCGCGCCACATCCGGACGCAGCTCGTATGATCGAATGCCCACCACGATCGCGTCGTAGCGGCTCAGATCGCCGAATGCGAGTGCCACTTCATCCAGCATATCCACCTGGATTCCCACTTGGCGCAGAGTCTCCGGTATCACGTCGTTGTCTACCGCGATGTACCCGATCCTCAATTCCGTCGGCACCGTGAGATTCAGTACGTGAACCGTAGCGTCGTCCGGCTGGCTCCAATCGCGCGTCGGCATCGTCGGAAGAGCCTCAAGCGAGGTGCGGAAGGTCTGCTCTCCGATTCGTCCATAGGGATGCAGCGGGTACGCCCCGGGCGCCACCTTCGCGGGCGGTGTCACCACGTAGCGAATCAGCTGATCGCCGGCGGCGGAAAAATCGAGCGGCGGAATCGGCGCGACGCTCCATCCCGGCGGCGCGTCGATCCCCACCTGCACGGCCGTTTTCGTCGTGCCGTGATAACGTACCCGAGCCAGCAACGCGAAGGGCGCCGTCGCCCGCTTCACCGGAATCATCACTTGCGTTGGCTCAACCGTCAGCGTCACCGCCGGGACTAGTTCGAGCGGATACGTGTCGATTTCGGTCGTCTTCGCTTCCGACGATTCCACCGGATTCTCGATGGCGAATTCATATCCTTCCACGTTCACGTGCACGGCGAGCTTCACCAATGGCGGCGGAAAGGGCAGCACGGCATCGGCGGCCGAGCTTGGCGGTTTCGCGTCGGCAGGAACCGAGACATTAAAACGGTAAGAATTCCCGCCGCGCTGCGTTTCGTCGAGTGTCGCCGTCCAACCTTCGGGCAGCAGCAAGCTCGATTTGTCCACCGTCCATTTCACCGGCACGGCGGGCTTGTCCAGAAAATTCACGTTCACTGAAAAGCTTTCGCCGGCCACAAGCTCATGGCGATTCGCCTGAATGTCCACAGGCAGCGCGATATCTTCGGCCAGCGCCTCATTGATCTTGTCTCGCAGCTGATCGAGTTCCCACATTGCCGGGAAGTGCTCTCGACTCGTGGCACTTGAGATTTTCTCCCGCAACGCCGCAATCTCTTTTCCCACTTCCGCCAGCGATTTCGCAGCCCCAGCTCGGTCCGGCTCCAGCGCCAATTTCGCGGCGGACTCAAGCTCCTTATCGGGTGCCTCCAGCGCCGGAGTCATTTCCGCCTGCATTTCGGGAAACTGTTCCGCAATCGACGTCAGCGGCTCGGCCAGAAGCTTCACATCGAATCCGCCGTCGCCCTCCTGGCCATGTTCTTGAATCAGCGACACCGGCCTCCGAAAGAATGGATTGTTGGAAAACGATGGCGTGCCCTGCGAACGATGCTGCGCGTGCCCTTCCATTCCCATTTCCACGTAGCTTCTGCCCCACAACGGCGAAACATCGTTTATCGGCAACTGCACGGCGCCCGGAGTCGGTTTCGATGGCGCGGGCCCAAACCCAAAGCTCGCTGGACGCAATTCAAGCTTCACCCTCCACGCCCGCACCGCTCCCCCGATCTGCTCGGGAAACTTCGTCGGATCGGCCGCGTCGGCTATGGCCACGGGCGTCAGCAGTCCGCTTGCCTGGTGCTGTCCATGCCCAAAATGCACGCCGCCCCATCCATTGATCACCACTTCCGGCCGGTACATCCGAATCACGCGCACCATATCTTCGAGCGGTATTGTGTCGCCCCAAATCTTCATGGTTCGCTCGGGACTCTTCGAAAAACCGGGATCGACAGCTCGCGTAAAATATTGATGAACGCCGTAGTGCTCATCCGCCGCAAGAAGCTCCGTCGTTCGGATCACGCCCAGCGGACCATCTTGTTCCGGCCCGATCGCGTTCTGGCCGCCCTGTCCGCGAGTAATCGTCAAAATCGCGACGTCCGCATACAATCCCCGCGAAAGATAGGCTAGCAGGCC
>DATDMO010000041.1:0-2276 GCA_036518755.1 Candidatus Acidiferrales bacterium
TTTTCACTCGTCACTGTCTTTACGCGACCGCGAATGAAGTCCACGATATCCTGCGTGGAGGCGCCGGGCTGGAAGACTTCGCTGACGCCCTGCTGCTTGAGCGGCTCGATATCTTCATCCGGAATAATTCCGCCCACCACCAGGAGCACGTCGGTGAGCCCTTCCGAGCGCATCAATTCGCAGATGCGGGGAATGATGGTGTTGTGCGCGCCGGAAAGGATCGAGATGCCGATGGCGTCCACGTCTTCCTGCACCGCCGCGCTGACGATCTGCTCCGGCGTCTGGCGCAAGCCGGTATAGATTACTTCTATGCCCGCGTCGCGCAGCGCGCGGGCGACGATTTTGGCGCCGCGGTCGTGGCCGTCCAGACCGGGCTTCGCAACTAAGACTCGAATGCGATGTTCAGGCATTTCAGGAGAAGTGGAGTCATTCTCCACCAGGAATCTCGTGCCCGTTACCCTTCTCCATGCGACGAATGAAAGCATCCATGCGCTGGAAGAGGGCTGTCATGACAGACTGCATGACACCGATGTCGGCGGAGTTCTTTTCCACGATTCCAACCAGAAGGTCTAGCCGGTGCTCAATGTTTTGTGAACTCGTTTCGACAGCCCCGGCCAGGCGATCCAGTCTCAGGTCCAGGCGGTTCAAAAGTTCGCCTTGCACGATGAGGTTATTCTCGATCTTAACAAGCCGCTCCGCGTGGCCTTCCAGGGTCGCTTCGATTCGTGCAAAGCGCTTCTCGTGTAGCTCAAAAGTTGCTTCAATTCGCGCAAAACGCTTTTCATGCAACTCGAAGCCGCGCTCAAGTTCCGCAAGCGTCATGACTGCCTCCACCGATCGAGTCGCGTATTTACCGGAACGCCGGCTCTTCGTAAGTTCCAAACACGCGCCGCAGCACGTCGCACATCTCGCCCAGCGTCGCATACGCGCGGACGCATTCCAGAATATACGGCATCAGGTTGGCGTCCGTCGAGGCCGCGCTCGCCAGCGCTTCGAGCGTAGCCCGCACGCGATTCGAATCGCGCTTCCGCTTTAGCTCGGCGAGTTTCTGGTGCTGTCGGCGAGCTACTTCTTCGTCAATCACCAGCAAATCAATGTGCCGTTTTTCTTCCCCAATGTAATCGTTCACTCCGACGATAATCTCTTCCCGCCGCTCTACGGCTTTCTGATAAGCGTACGCCGAATCGTGAATCTCTTTTTGTGGATAGCCTTTTTCGATCGCCGCGACCATCCCGCCCATAGAATCAATTTTCTCAAAGTAATCGAGGCAAGCCCGTTCCGTGTCGAGGGTGAGCTTCTCGACAAAATAAGAGCCTGCGAGCGGGTCCGCCGTATTCGTCACGCCGCTTTCGTGCGCGATCACTTGTTGAGTGCGAAGAGCGATCGTCACGGCCTGCTCGGTGGGCAGGGCCCAGGCTTCGTCGAGGGAATTGGTATGCAAAGACTGCGTGCCGCCCAGCACCGCCGCGAGCGCCTGAATCGTCGTCCGCACAACATTGTTGTAAGGCTGCTGCGCGGTGAGCGAGCACCCGGCGGTTTGCGTGTGGAAGCGGCAAAGCCATGACTTCGGGTCGCGCGCGCCGAACCGCTCGCGCATTACCTTCGCCCAGACCTTGCGCGCCGCGCGGTACTTCGCAATTTCTTCAAACAGGTCGTTGTGCGCGTTGAAGAAAAAACTCAGTCGCGGCGCGAATTCGTCCACGCCCAGGCCCGCGCGCTTGACCCACTCCACGTATTCAACCCCGTCGCGCAGCGTGAAGGCCAGCTCCTGCACCGCCGTCGAGCCGGCTTCGCGGATGTGGTAGCCGCTGATCGAAATGGGATTCCAGCGCGGCACCTGGCGCGCGCCGAAAACGATCGTGTCCACCACCAGGCGCATCGAGGGCTCAGGAGGGAAGATATATTCCTTTTGAGCAATATATTCCTTAAGAATATCGTTCTGCGTCGTCCCCGAAATCTTCTTCCACGACGCGCCGCTCTTTTCGGCGGCAACCAGGTACATCGCCCAGATGATCGCCGCGGGCGAATTGATGGTCATCGAGGTGGTCACCTGCTCAAGGGGAAGGCCCGCCAGCACGGTTTCCATATCCGCCAGCGATGAAACGGCGACGCCGCACTTGCCCACCTCGCCTTCGGCTAGCGCGTGGTCTGAGTCGTACCCCATCAAGGTCGGAAGGTCGAAGGCGATCGAGAGGCCGGTCTGTCCCTGTTCGAGAAGGTAATGCAGGCGGCGATTGGTGTCCTCGGGCGCGGCAAACCCGGAGAACTGGCGCATG
>DATDMO010000042.1:0-4728 GCA_036518755.1 Candidatus Acidiferrales bacterium
AACATGAACACCTGGCCGCTTTGCTCGATGTTGGACGCCACGTTGAAGTGAGTCAGCATCACGCCTTTTGGCTCACCCGTGCTGCCGCTCGAGAAAATGATGGTCGCAAGGTCGTCTGGAGTTTTGCTTTTCCCTCCGCTCACGACGCGCTCGAGCATTCCGCCGGGAAGAAACCACAGAAGCAGAGCCGCCAGCCGTTCGCTGAAGCGTGGACGAGCCGCCGCTTCCTCGAGTAGGATTGTCTTCCCCGGAACTTTCAATGGAATCCGATCCAGCAGCGGCTTGGTTGTGATCACCGTTTCCAGCTTGCATTGCGCCGCGCTCGAAGCGAGTGATTGGTCCGATGCTGTGTAATTCAAATTCACCGGTATTTTCCCGGCTAGCATGGCCGCCAAATTGACGAGCGCACCGGGCACCGAGGGCGGCAGCAGAATTCCAACCATCTCCTGCCCCTTCCAGACGTTTCGCAGCCTCCGCGCAAGAAAGATCGCGCTCAGCAACGCTTCTCCCCATTTCATTCGCGGGCGCCGCTTGTCTCCCATCGCAAAACGAAACGGATGCCGATGCGCTGTTCGAATCAGCGAACGGTGCAGAGTGCGCGTGTGTTTCTTGCGGTGGCGATAAGCCCCGCTCTGCAACTCCTGCACGGCGCGCCGCACTTCAAATGGCGTCGAAGTGGCCGGCATCGGTTTGCCGAAGCTCACCGTGACTGGGTAGGGAATGGATCGCGGCAGCTTCCACATGAAGCGTCCGCGCTCGAAGCTGAAGATGCTGCCCCACACGCCGTCGAGGCTCACGGGGATGATCGGCGCATCAACTCCCTTCATGATGCGCTCCATCCCACGGCGAAACGGCAGGAGTTGCCCGATGCGCGTGATCTGCCCCTCGGCGAAAATGCAAACCACCTCACCATTCTTGATGGCATTGGTGGCTTCGCGCAGGGACTGAAGCATTTCGCGCGGCCGCAGTTCGGAGGAAATCGGTATCGCGCGAATCATTTTTGCAAACGGCTTCACATACGGCAGGTCGTAAATACCCTTGAACATCAGAAAGCGGATGGAACGCTCTGTCGAAGCGATCAACAAGCAAGCATCCACGAACGACATGTGATTCGAGACAAAAAGCGCGCCGCCTCTTTCCGGAATATTTTCGCGTCCCTCCACGCGGATGCGATAAATAGAGTGCGTCGCCGTCCACAGCACAAACCGCAGCAGCGAATCCGGCAGCAAGTAGATGGAATAAGCGGTCGTGACCAGAGTGAGGAAAGCGCCATCGAGAAAAATTCCTGCCGGCGTCTGATGAAAAATATCCGTGAACACATAGTAGGCGCCAGATGCCATCGCGATGCCAATGAACGAAACCAGATTGGCTGCGGCAATCACGCCGCCCTTTTCCTCAGGCTTCGGGCGGTGCTGAATCAGCGCGCCAAGTGGCACCGCAAACAGTCCGCCGAAGAAACCTAGAAATCCCAGATCGAAAATTCGGAGGCGAGCCCACGCCACACCTATCGATAAAATCTTCCCAGCAAACTCCACCGGAATTCGAGGAACCAGACTCTGCAACAGGTTCGCCAAGAAATGCGCGGGAGCCCGAAAGTAAAGCAACGCTCCGAATATCGTCATGCCCACAGCGCCGAGCGGAATCAATCCATATTCGATTTTGCCGCCGGAAAGATACCCAGCCGCAATGCTGCCAAGCCCAATTCCGATGGCAACGGCCGCTTGCAGGTAGGTTATGTGCCTGTCGTCAATATGCAGCACATCGTGCCCGTAAATGATGATGGTCAGTTGCAGCAGCGTCGCCAGAAAGAAGAGATACGTGTTGCCAAGGACAGCCCAGCCGAGCACGCGGTCCGCCACGATCGTTTTCATCTGGGTCGCAAATTCGCCAATCTGATTCCAGCGAAACTTTTTGGTGGGATCGGCCGCGGGGATTTTCGATATTCCCAGGCTGGCGATTAATCCGAAGAACGTGCAACCCAGCAGCAGAAAGCCGGCTATCGCCTCGCGGCCTGCGTAGCTCTCCGCGAGCTCGCCTGCAGCGATCGTGCCGCCGATTCCAGCGAGAAACGTCCCGAATTCGATAATGCCGTTGCCCCAGGAAAGCCGCTGCTCAGGAAGCAATTCGGGCAGCAATCCGTATTTTGAAGGGCCAAACAGCGCACCCTCCGTGCTGATCAGAAACACGCCCACGAATTCCATCGGCAGATTCCGCGCCGCCAGGCTCGCAATGAAAACAGCCATGATGAGAAGCTCGAAGAGTTTTGTGCCGATCGTCACGCTGCGCTTGCTGTAGCGGTCGGCGAAGTAGCCGCCGACCATCGAGAAAAGGATGAAAGGAGCCGCGAAAAGCACTCCGACAATCGGTACTAGGCGGTCGCGCTGCTCATGCGGCAGATTCATGGCGACGACGATGTAGGTGACCAGGAATTTCAGTCCATTGTCGTTGAAGCCCGTCTGGAACTGCGTGACGATGAGGCTCCAGAAACCGCGCTGCCAGTGAGGAGGCGGCTGCGAGCGTGAGCGAGCCGAGTTTGCCGGGCTTTCCGTCATGATCAGTTTGCCTTTTGCGGCTAGACTCTGCTGGGAAAGTGTCGAGTAGCCTGTGCACCTATCCTTTCTTTTCAATAAGTTACTTCATGTTCTACTCGACTGTTGTGTCGAGCAGAAAGCGTCGTCCTTGTTTCGGCAACTGCCGAAACCGGCCTGCTGCTCGCGCCCAGTTGCGCTGCAACGGACAAGACCGCGAGCGTATCTTAGCCCGCGTGGAGCGGGGCGCAAGGACCGATTCCTGTGGACTTCAGTTTCGATTACGCGAGAACGCGCAGGGAAGGTTTTGCAGATGCGGCAGCGGGAGCCGCAGAAACTGCCGACGCGGGCAGCGGCGTCTCGCGCTTGTGATATTTCGTGGCGACGTAATCGTTGACGAGCGCTTGAAACGCGGCGGACAGCTCGTCATACGTGCCTTCGAGCGTCGTAAATTTCTGGCCGTCAATATAGACCGGACAGCGCGGCGCCTCGCCCGTGCCCGGCAAACTGATGCCGATGTTGGAGGCCTTCGATTCGCCAGGGCCGTTGACGATGCAGCCCATCACGGCAAGTTTCAGTTCTTCGACGCCTTCGTAGTGACGCTTCCATTCCGGCATTTTGTCGCGAATGTAGCCCTGGATGCTTTCCGCAAGCTCCTGGAATGTAGAACTGGTGGTGCGCCCACAACCGGGACAAGCAGTGACGCTGGGCGCGAACGAGCGCAGGCCCAACGATTGCAGCAGCTCGCACGCCGCGTAAACTTCGTCGCGCCGGTCGCCGCCGGGGCGCGGCGTGAGCGAAACGCGAATCGTGTCGCCGATTCCCTCTTCGAGCAAAATGCCCATAGATGCAGCAGACCAAACGAGCCCTTTCGCGCCCATTCCCGCTTCGGTGAGGCCCAGATGCAGTGGCTGATCGGTTTTCGCCGAAAGATCGCGGTAAATCGCAATTAAATCTCCGGGCCGCGAAACTTTGCACGAAATGATGATCTGCTCTTTTCGCAGACCGGACTCGATTGCCAACTCGGTTGATTCGATCGCGGAAAGCACCATGCACTCGTTGATGATTTCCTCGGACGTCTTGCCGAGATCGCGGTCCGTATTCTCCTGCATTTTGCGCATCACAAGCTCTTGGTTGAGCGAACCGCCATTCACGCCGATGCGCACCGGCTTGCCATTGTCGCGCGCTACTTTGCAAATTGTTGCGAATTGCTCGTCGCGGCGCTGCCCATGGCCGACGTTGCCGGGATTAATTCGGTATTTATCGAGGTCGCGCGCACAGTCGGGAAACTTCGTGAGCAGCACGTGCCCGTTGTAATGGAAATCACCGATCACCGGTACGTTGCAGCCAGCACCGAGCAGCCGCTTCTTGATCTCCGGGACGGCTGCCGCCGCCTCCGGCACGTTCACCGTGACGCGAACAAGCTCCGAACCCGCTTGGGCAAGTTCCAAGCACTGTTGTGCGGTGGCCGCAGCGTCGGCAGTATCCGTGTTGGTCATGGACTGAACCACCACAGGCGCGCCTCCGCCCACTTGTACGTTGCCGACCCTCACTCCGATTGTTTGGCGACGTTTCCGGGGCATTGTCCCTATTGTAGCGAATTGGCTGACACTGATGCCAGTTCGCGGGGTTCTCATACGCTCGCGAAGATCTTCCCTTTCAGGTATTCAAAAAAAACTCCTGCAATGTTAGGCGTTGGTGCGGTGGCTGGCGCCCGTAGACTTGCCGTTGCGCGGTGGCGGCGGAATGACGATCGACATCTTGCGGATCATGGCCAGAACGAGGCGCTTGTCGTCATTCGATAAACTCGTGGAATACTTCTTGATTTCCGCCAGGAAACGAATCTCCTCGTCTGAAAGTTCTCCAAGAACTTTGCGGGTTTCGCGATCTTGCGGCGTGTCTGTGCCCGGGAAAAAGTCTGCCAAGCTGATTTCCATGGCCTCGGCAATTTTCGCCAGGGTCTCCAGCGACGGCACGGTATGGCCGTTCTCGACGCGCGAAAGATAGCAGCGGAGCAGGCCCGTCCGGCGCTCGATATCACCCTGTGAGAGACCGCGGTCATTGCGATAGGATCGAATGACCTCGCCGATATTCACCTTCGGTTTTTCCTTGGGCATCGTATCACTTCCTATACGGGGGAGTATCTTACATGCAACTAGGGCATCTTACGAGCGCGGCCGTGGAGCGCGCAAGGCCAACA
>DATDMO010000043.1:0-5626 GCA_036518755.1 Candidatus Acidiferrales bacterium
GTCCTATCTTCAGGAGCTCCAGAGTTCTCTTGAGGCGCTGGTTCGCGGCAGCCAACTGCGACTTTCTCCCGATTCGAATGAAGCGAGCGGGAAAATATATCTTCTGCGTGCGGACTTGGTTCCGTTGCACGTCCGCGAGCAGATTGAGGCCGCCGCGCGCGTGGTTCTTGTTGCGCGGCGAGGCCCCCTATCGGATCAGATCGCACGTGCACAGCAAGAGCAGCCTCCACTGCCTTTGCCTGATCGCGGTGCCCGCGCGGGCAGGCGTATGGATGTGCCGGTTCCTCAACAAGAACTTCAGTTTTTTAACGGTCTGGGAGGTTTCACGCAAGATGGCCGCGAGTATATCGTTGTTCTAAGCGAAGGCCTGCGGACTCCTGAACCTTGGATCAACGTGATTGCCAATCCGGAATTCGGATTTGTTGTCTCCGAGTCCGGATCGGGATTCACGTGGTTCGGAAACAGCCACGAGAATCAACTTACGCCCTGGTCCAACGACCACGTCATGGATTCTCCCGGCGAAGCCATCTATCTCCGAGATGAGCACTCCGGCGAGGTTTGGACTCCAACCGCGCTACCCATCCGCGACGAAAACGCAACGTACGTTTCACGTCACGGCCAAGGTTACAGCCGGTTCCACCATGGCTCACGGGGCATCTTGCTGGACTTGGTGCAATTTGTCCCTTTAGAAGATCCCATCAAGATATCCAGGCTCACGTTGCAGAACGAATCGGGCCGCGCTCGCCGCATTTCCATCACCGCATACGCGGAGTGGGTCTTGGGAGACTCCCGCAGCGCGTCCGCTCCTCACATCGTGACGGAGGTGGACGCGCGGACCGGCGCCCTTCTTGCGAGAAGCGCATGGGCCGGCGATTTCGGCGGCCGGATCGCTTTCGCCGACTTGGCCGGCAGTCAAACTGCTCTCACCGCGGATCGCACCGAGTTTCTTGGCCGCGATGGCGGGCACGAATCGCCCGAAGCCCTCGAATCCGGACGCCCGCTTTCTGGGCGAGTGGGAGCCGGCCTCGATCCGTGCGCCGCTCTCCAAACGACGATCGAGCTTCGTCCCGGCGCTCGAGTGGAAATCAAGTTCTTCCTTGGACAGGCCGAAAGCAAAAAACAGGCTGGCGAGTTGCTTGACCGGTACCGCGCCGCGGACCTCGACAAGGTCTTCGGCCAAGTGACGGCCTATTGGAACGATCTTTTGAGCACCGTTCAAGTCGCGACGCCGGATCCCAGTTTGGATTTGCTGCTAAACCAATGGCTCCTCTATCAGACTCTCTCCTGTCGCATTTGGGCTCGAGCGGCGTTCTATCAACTCAGCGGCGCTTACGGTTTCCGCGACCAACTTCAGGATGTAATGGCGCTCACGGTCGCCAAGCGAGGAATCGCGCGCGAGCACTTGCTTCGTGCCGCCCGGCACCAATTCGTGGAGGGGGATGTCCAACACTGGTGGCATCCGCCATCCGGTCGCGGGATACGCACGCGAATGTCGGATGACCTACTGTGGCTTCCCTACGTGGTCATCAACTTCATCGAAGCTACGGGCGACATGACGGTGCTTGAGGAAGTGATTCCGTTTATCGAGGGGCCTCTTCTGGCCGACGGTCAAAAGGAATCGTATTTTGAGCCGCGCGAATCCGGAACGAGCGCGACCCTATTCGAACACTGTGCCCGCGCTCTGGATCGCAGTCTGCCCGTGGGCAGCCACGGCCTGCCATTGATGGGCACAGGCGATTGGAATGATGGAATGAATCAAGTCGGACAAGACGGAAAGGGAGAAAGCATCTGGCTCGGATTCTTTCTTCATTCTGTTCTTTGGGAATTTTCCAAATTGGCGGATGCCCGCGGCGAATCCAAGCGCGCGGAGACCTGGAGACTACACGTCAGTGCACTGAAGGCCGCGCTAGAGCGCGAGGGCTGGGACGGTGAATGGTACCGCCGCGCTTACTTTGATGATGGGACTCCGCTGGGTACTGCTGCCGACCAGGAATGCTGCATCGACTCCATTGCCCAATCCTGGGGCATCATGACGGGCGCCGCAGAACGCGCGCGTGGAGCGCGTGCCATGGCCGCAGTGAACCGCCTGCTGGTCCGAAAGACGGATAATCTCGTTCTTCTTTTGACGCCGCCTTTCAACCACACACCCCACAATCCGGGCTACATCAAGGGTTACTTGCCCGGCATTCGCGAAAACGGCGGCCAATACACGCACGCCGCCGTTTGGACGTTGACCGCCTTTGCCGCGATGAGCGATGGCGACAAAGCCCACGAGCTTTTCCGTATCCTAAACCCCATCAATCGCACCAGCTCGCGCGCGGGCGTTCAGCGGTACAAGGTCGAGCCGTATGTCGTCGCAGGAGATGTTTATGCTGAGCCTCCTCACGTTGGACGCGGCGGCTGGACGTGGTATACCGGTGCGGCCGGTTGGCTCTATCGCGCTGGTTTGGAATGGATCCTTGGCTTTCGCCTGCGCGGCATGGTTCTAGGAATTGATCCGTGCATTCCGAGGAATTGGGCTCGCTACTCCGTCAAGTTCCGGTATCACTCTTCGATTTACAACATTCACATCGAGAATCCTTCTGGGGTAACTCGCGGTGTGGTCCTAACGGAACTGGATGGCAAGCTCCTGGCTGGAGCGGCGAACATCCCTCTCGCCGATGATGGGGCAGTCCATCTTGTGCGAGTTGTGCTCGGCTGACTCGCCGCACGGAACCTATTCAATTTTGACGGTCAGGCCTCGACGATGCTGTTGCGGATCGCGTAGCGCACGAGTTCCGTAACGCTGTGCAGCTCAAGTTTACGCATGATATTGGCGCGGTGCGTTTCGACTGTCTTCACACTGATGTTCAGGAAAATGGCGATGTCCTTGCTGGTTTTTCCCTCCGCCAGGAGCTGGATGATTTCGTTCTCCCGCGAAGTGATCCGGGACTTGACGCTCAGCGGAACCTTGCTGGCTGGGCGCGACCCATCGGTCATGATTTCGGAGACTGAAGAAGTGTAAAACGGCCGGTGGGTGGCCAGACTGTCGAGGGCCGTCGAGAGGTCGCGGCTGGAATCCGATTTCACCAAGTATCCGCGTATCCCGGCTTCCATCACGTCCCGGACAATCTGATCCGAATAGTGCGCCGAAAGAACCAGAATCTCGGTTTTGCCTGACATCTTCCGGATCCTCTTTGCAGCCTCAATGCCGTTCAGCTCGGGCATGGAAATATCCAGAATGGCGATGTCGGGTTTCAGCTCCTGTGCCTTGGCCACGGCTTGCGAGCCGGTGATGGCCTCTCCGCAGACTTCCCAGTCCTTCCGCGAGGCGATAATGGTCTTGATACCGCGCCTCATCAAGTCGTGATCATCCGCTACGAGAATTCTCAGTGATCCCACTCGACGCCTCCTTGGAGCAACTGCATCCTTGACCTGGAATTGACGCCGTAGTGTGGCACCCGTACGGATTTCTTGTCCATACGGTATCTCACTGATGGAGAGGGGGATAACAGCTGTAGGTTCGGCGGGGTGTTTTTAGACAGCTAAATCAGCAGAAAAACTAGAAGCGTTCTCGTCAATTTCGGAATACATGCCGTCTCGCAGGGTAAGGGTTTTCCCGGAAACTGACGAAATCCGATCACCCGGCAGCAAGATGCCCGTCAAGTTTAGTGGATCGGCAGCCGAGATTGTCAGTAGCTCTCCCGGCAACGAATCGGTGCGCATGGCGCGCAAGGACTCCACCGCAATCGGCAGCGCGAATTGCTCGCCCATGAAACCGCTCACGAAGTGTCCGCCTCGCACTTGACCGCGGTCCTCGAGGCGCCGAAACGCGATCAGCAATTCGCGCCAGCGCGGAGCAATCGTTTCTCGCGCAGTCAATTCCCGCAACACCACGCCGTAGCGGCGGAGTAGCATCCAACAAGTCGCCTCGGCCAATTGTGTGCGCTCGGGAGTCTCGTCCGAATATAAAAGCGACCAGCGCCCAACGCTGTGCCGCGGCCGCGCCGTCTGGCCTCGACCTTGTCCGGAGCGGCGCTTGGGATCGATCAGCGCGCGGATATTGTCGAAGCCGTCCGCGGTAATCAGTCCGGCGGCCACGAGTTCCCACAGCGCGGCCTCGACTTCCGACTTCAATCTCCTGGTGCCGCGAACGAGGTCGGCGAAAAATGAGGCGCCGCGCTGGCGCAAATAGTTCAATGCATCGCGCGCCGGTTCGCTCAGTCCTGGCGGCACACTCGGCCCATCGGATGAGCGTTGCTGGATCATCCACTCGGAATCTTCACGAATGAAAAACGCGATCGGAGCAACGCTCGTAGGAATCACGCGGCGATTCGTTGCTGCGTACTCTGCGATCGTAGCCGGGTGGGGAGACAGGCGACCCCACCCTACCGCTCCCGATAGGCAGAGCTGATCCAAAACGCGCGGGTCGTAATTCGCAATTCTTCGACCGAGAATCTGCCTCTCCCAAGCATTAGCGGGCGCCTCGAAGCCCTGAAGCTGCCGCAAGACTTCGAAGGTTCCATGCTCGCCCAGAAGCTGCGTTCCTGGCGCCAAATGTTGCCACCGCAGCAGCCATCGCATGAACTGGGCAGCGGTAAGAGGTTGAATCTGGCTGCGCAGCGAGCCAAGTGTCAAGCGGTGAACGCGCGCGAGCAGGCGCCGTTCGCACCATTCTGTCGAACCGCTATTTGTGAATTGCCCTCGCAGTATGGAACCGCCGGCCTCCAGCCGCAAAAACGCTTTATCCACATCGCCAACTTCAAGGCCCAGCAAATTGCTCAGGTCCATCGCGGTCGCAGGTCCACCATGCGCCATCCATCCGGCCACGCACGCCAAAACCGCATCCTCGCGGGACGATGGCGCCTTCTGCACATCCGGAAGCGGCGAATCAAAACGCGCCTCTGGAAGAATGCTGGCGAACGACGCCGCCTTCTCCGCTGCAACCCAGTAAGCGCGATCGCCGGCAACTGCGCGCGCCGCGCGGCCAGCGGAAGAAAGCTCATCGAAGAACGCCGCCCACTTCGCAATGGACTTGCTCGCGGAGTCCACCAGCGGAGAAGTGTCTTCCGGAAATTGTGCCGGCAGAAGCACAAATGTTTGCAGCACATCGTGAAGTTCGTCTGCATCGCGGACGTCGGGCCACGCTTCCCGCCGCACGTCCGCGATCGCCGCCGGGTCCAGGCGCCCAATCTCGGATAGAACGGCTTCCGGCAACGCGCGCCGCATCTCCACGGCCCGCGCCCGCCGCTCCTCGAGCGGGGCATCGTCCAGATACGCATAAGGATTCGCGTTCAGAATTTCATGAGAGAACTGCGAAGGCACCGGTGTATCTACGGCAAGGCATCGTATTTCCTTCTTTCGAATGGCCTCGAGCACTCGCTTCAGTCCCTCAACATCCATCGCTTCGGTAAGCGCGTCCTTCATCGTTTCCCGCACCAGCGGATGATTGGGAATCTGAATCTCTCCTGAAATGTTTTCCTGGCATGCCAACGCTTCGGGAAAAACAGCCGCCAGAAGATCATCGGACCGCATCCTTTGAATTTGCGGAGGCACTTTCTTTCCGCCCATAAAGCGCAGCAACGCCAGGGCCCGCCCCGCCACCCACCTCCAGCGCGTGGTGAAAATCGGCGAGGTTAATACCGCT
>DATDMO010000044.1:0-3485 GCA_036518755.1 Candidatus Acidiferrales bacterium
GGTAGCGTTCGAGGGCCTTGCGCCCCGCAGCCGTCAAGCGATATTCGGTTTTTGGTGTGCGGCCTTCAAAAGATTTGGCGCAAACGATGTAGTCGGCCTCTTCGAGTTTTCGCGCGTGTACGCTCAAGTTGCCGTCAGACGCTTTCAGTAAAGCTTTCAACTCATTGAAAGTAAGAGAACGATTCACCGCGAGGGCGCTGACGATGCCGAGGCGCACGTGCTCATGGATGAGGCGGTCGAGATCCGCGGGAGCGGCTTCGCGCGCGGGATTGCGAACGGATTCCAGAATCGCTTCGCGGTCGCGCGAGCGTTGCACACGTTCCTGACGCGCTGCCGATGATTTAGCCATACGATCTCCTTAGCCTCCGTAATGCCGGGCAATCCACCAGCCGAAACCGACCTGAACAGCGCCAAAACCTGCAGCCATGAAAACATCTCCCCAGGCCGCCGGCGCAAAAAGTGCGAGCACGCCGAGGGACATCAAGCACAGACCCATGACAGGGACAACTCGCGCAGAAAAAGCTCCGCCGGTGACGATCGCGGTTCCGTAGAGCAAAAGCCAGACTCCGGGGAGGGCAGTAAAGATGCCAGTTTGAAAGAGAATGTAGGTCAGAAGCCCGCCAACCACGATGGGCGGGGCAAAACTCAGAAGAAATTTGCGGCCGGGCCCGGAGAAAAGCCGGGAATTGGCGCGATGCGCTTTCGTGGCGGCGGCAGGCGCGGCAATGGCCACAGCAACGAAAGCTTCGATGAGCCAAACAACAAGCCACGCGCGCGGAGTGGCCTGGCGCGAAGCGACAAAAGCCGCCACCATCGCGGTAATACCCATGGCCACGCCGCCCCAGCCAGGAACCGCGGTAAATTCCGCGGCGCTGGCCATAGTTTCGCGGATATAGCGAAGATGGTCGGCGGCGCGAGCGTCAATGGGGATGGGCTCACGTCGAGGAGAGCGCAGAGGACCCGGGGTAGTGGCCATGGGGAGAGTGTAAGACAAGAGCTTAACAATTGTCAAGTACTTTGTATTGCAAAGTTAAGACGCGTTTCTGAGCCCGGCTCCCGACGGGAAGAGCGAAGGTTAGCGGACCTGGACGGTGAGGGATTGGGATTTCGTGTTCCCAGCAGCGTCGGTAATGGTGAGCGTGTACGTGGTTGTTTTTTCGGGGGTGACATCGACGCAACGAGAGTAAGAAGGCCAGACAGGATTCGATTGCGGCTCGAGCTTGACGGATTTGGCGTTCGCGACGCCGTAACAAAGCTGGACCTGCTGGCCGCGGCGAATCTCCCCGGGCGAGGCGTAAAAGGTCTGGATCGAGAGCTCCTTGCCGCCCATTTGTTCGAGTGTCGCGCGATCGTCCGCGCGCTGTTTTTCGGCGGCTGCTTCTCTGGCGCGGTATTCGATGGAGCGGTTCTGCCACCAGCGGGAGAAGAAGATCCAGAAGATCATCATGGCGGCAATGGTGAAAACAAGCTTCGAGTAGAAAGAGGGTCTCTTGAATAGAGATTTCGATGGAGGATCGGGTTGCTGCAACTCGGGTTGGCTTAACAAGGTTTCAAGCTCCGGAATTTAGATTACTAAAGGAATAGAATTCGATGCAAAAGAAGAGGGCGGCTGGGCATTTTATGCCGCAGGGGCGCCACGGTGCTGCCCCCCCGCAAGCCGACAGGGTACATCGGAACGACTGGCAACAGCCGCTCTACTCGTCGAGAGTCGCTCCGGACGTGACGTTGAATTTGGCAGAGACTCCTTTAGCGGCACTTTGGCCGGGGCCGGAAATGGGTTGGCCGCCACCAATCCAAACGTCGACGGGGCCGGGAACGACGCTGCGAACGCCTTTATCGTCGACAGTGCTCAAATCGCGGTCGTGAAGGATGAATGTGACGGTTTGCGAGGCTGACGCTGCGAGATGAACGCGCTGGAATCCGGCGAGCGCGCGGATCGGCGCGCCGTCAATGCCGGGATGCGAGAGATATAGCTCAACGACTTCATCGCCAGCAACAGAACTGGAGTTGGTGACGCGCACGGAAGCGCTGACGGCTGTGCCAGATGCCACTTGATCCGGTGTAATCTTCGCGTCGGAGTAGTTGAAGGAAGAAAAGCTCAAGCCATAGCCGAAAGGATAGAGCGGCTGCTCGGTGAAGTAGCGATAAGTACGGCCGTTCATACTGTAACTGCCGAAGGGCGGAATCTGGGCGACGGATTTGTAGAAAGTGACAGGCAATCGGCCGGCGGGATTGTAATCACCGGAAAGAACGTCGGCTACAGCCGTGCCGCCTTCCTCGCCCGGGTACCAGGCCTCGAGAATGGCGGCGGCGTGCTCCTGAGCCCAGTTGAGGGCGACGGCGCTCCCGCTGGTGAGGACGACGATGAGAGGCTTTCCGGCAGTGGAGAGAGATTCGAGAAGCTGCTCTTGCGGACGGGGAAGATCGAGGTCGAGACGGTCGCCGCCAAAAAAGCCGGGATCGCTGTTTCCGGATTCTTCACCTTCAAGCTGCGCGGTGAGGCCAACGACGGCAATGACGACATCGGCTTTGCGCGCGGCGTCCACGGCTTCCTGAACCAGATTGGGAGGCAGCCAAAGAAGACGCGCGGCGGATTCCCAACCATAATGGAAGTATTCCATGCGAATGGGATAGGCGTGGCCAGCCTGAAGATGAACGAGCGTGGTCATTGTGCGTTCTCCATGCGGAGCCCAATCGTCAATGATTTTCTTGCCGTCGAGGAAGATGCGCGAACCGCCGTCGGTATCCATGCCGAGGCGGTAGTCGCCATCCACCGGGGGAACCAGCTCGCCCGACCAACGGATGGAAAAATTCTGTGCCGGAACCCCGGGTCCAGGCGAAACATTGTTCCATTCAAAACTGACCATGGAATCCACCCGCTTCAGGGCTGCGTTGCCCGACAAATTGGGGTTAGCGAAGTATTCGGCGTTGAGGCCGGGCTGGGAATTTGCGCCGCCGGTACGAAGATATGCGCTAGCAAGAATGACTCCACTGGTTTCGGTGAGCGGCGCACCTGTGGCGGTGATGATTTTGGCGCCGCGGAAGCGCTTCCGAATGCCATCGAGAATCGTGGTGTATGCGGAAGGCGTGCCGGCGTAATTGCCAAGCAGGACGGGCAGGGAATCGGCGTTCGGGCCGACGACTGCAATGGTTTTGACCGAAGTCTTCAGCGGGAGAATGCCGCGTTCGTTCTTCAAGAGAACGATGGATTTGTGCGCGACCTCGAGGGCGAGCTGGCGATGAGCGGGCGTGTCGTTATCGGCGATCGTGAGCTTTGACCAGGGCACGGACTCCGATGGATCGAACATGCCAAGCCGGAAGCGCGCTTCGAAGAGACGCTTCACCGCGAGGTCTACTTCGGAAGGAGCGAGCAGACGATTTTCGACCGCGAAAGGCAGGGAAGCGTATTCGGGGCCGCAGCTCAAGTCCGTGCCCGCTTTCACCGACAAAGCCGCGGCTTGCTCGAGCGTGAGAACGTAGCCGTG
>DATDMO010000045.1:0-2528 GCA_036518755.1 Candidatus Acidiferrales bacterium
CACTTCGCCCCATGGGTTCCGCTGGAATGGCAACGGTTGACTGGTTTTTCTAATTCTGGATCGTGGACGGATGACGGGCCACTCGGAAGTTAAACCGGCCCAGCAACGAGAGGCACCCTCGCGACGGCGGCCGTCGGTCCCCGGTAAGTCATTCGGCTGAATGCACCGCACCGTGGCTCAAGATTCTTCTTTTCCTAGCCTGCAGGTCTTTCGCTTCGAGTATGAGTTTCCGCCGTCATGCAGCGTGCCGCCTGGCGGAGAGATTGATCATCAAAGTGGTTGCGTGTCAGTCGGCGATGAGGAGGTTTTGGGCGAAGGGCCACTCGGCGTCAATCCATTGCTTGTCGCAGCGGAAGCCAGTGCGCGCCGCCATCTCGGGAATTTCTTCGGCTTTGTATTTGTGGGAGCTTTCGGTCCAGATGGTCTCATCTTCGTTGAGGACCACGCGCAAGTTCGCTGCGGGAATGCACACGCTTTGGCGGCACGTCGAGCGCAAATGCATTTCGATGCGGCGGTCTGCGTAATTCCAGCGAGCTTCGTGGCGGAAGCAGCTTAAATCGAAGTCCGCGCCGAGTTCGCGGTTGAGCCGCGCGAGCAGATTTAAATTGAACGCCGCCGTGACGCCCGCGGGATCGTCATACGCCAGAAGCTGCAGCTCGACGGCTTTTTCCAGGTCGGTGCCGAGGAGCAATGTATCGCCGGGCCGCAGAGTGGCGCGCACTTCGCGCAAAAACGCGTCGCCGGCATCGCGATCGAAATTGCCGATGGTGCTGCCGAGAAAAAGGACCAGGAGGTGGTCGCGGTCGCCGCGCCCTTCCGCAACGGAGCGCAATCCTTCAATATAGGGTTGTTCGTATCCGACGATGCTGACCAAATCCATCTGCGCCAGCTCTTTTTCACACGCCGCGAGCGCATGGGGAGAGATTTCGATGGGATAGTAATAAGTGACTTGCCGCTTCGACAGCGCTTCCAGAATCCAGCGCGTCTTTTTCCCGGAGCCGCTGCCGAGTTCCGCCACACGCACAGGCGAGGGAACGCGCGCCACAATCTCCGCAGCATTTTCCTGAAGCAAACGCGTGTCCGCGCGCGTGAGTCCATACTCCGGCAACACGCAAATGGCTTCAAACAGTGCGGAGCCGACTTCGTCGTACAAATACTTCGAGGGAAGCTCACGCTGACCGGGCTTGGTGAGGCTTTCGCGCACGTCGGCCGCGAATTCCGACACGTGTTGTAGCTGCAAAGCAGGCATCGCGGTCTCTCTCCTGGGCCGGGCCCGAGCTGGGGCTTGAGCTGGTGGTCTGCTGCTTAGTCCTCTACGCAACGGAACGTTGCGTAAACGTACGGGTAATGCGGTTGAAACCAGTTGCGGAACGAACGGCGCAGCATGCACGCGGCGGTGCGGGGCGAACCGCCTTTCATAACGTAGTGCTTGCCGTCGAAGAAGTTTGCGGAATAGCCCGGATAGAAAGGCATCGGCGTGAATCCTGGAAACGGCGCGAAATCGGTGCGCGTCCATTCCCATCCGTTTCCGACAAGATCGTAAACTCCAAAGGCGCTGGCGCCTGCAGGATACGAGCCAACCGGAGATGGATCCCAGCGATGAAAATCAAAGTTGCCGTGGCGCTCCGTGGGCGGCACGCTGCCCCAGGGATAGAGGCGCTCTTCCTCGCCCTTCGGCGTGCCATAAGCAGCGCGATGAAATTGCGCTTCGGTCGGGAGCTTGCGCCCGAGCCAATTGGCATAAGCGGTGGCTTCCGCGTGACTCACGTAGACGGGCCATTCCTGGGGTAGGCGTATCTCGCCAAACATGGTGCGAAGCAGCCAGAGATTGCCTTCCGCTCTCCAGAACATTGGATGTTGAATATTCTCTTTAATTCTCCAAGCCCAGCCTTCGGGAGACCAGAGGCCGCGGTTCTGGTAGCCGCGGCCCTGCATGAATCGCAAGAAATCGTGGTTTGTGACGTCGTGGCTGTCGATGGCGAATTGGGGAACGGCCACTTCATGAGCGGCGAACTCGTTGTCCCAGCCAAATTCCTGATCGTGCGAATCGTGAATGCCAAGCGTGGCGCGTCCTGAAGGAATTTCCACCAGGCGAGATTTCACGCGCGGAGCTTTCCACGCGACTTTTTGCGAGGGACAAATCTTTTTGCTCGCGGGAAGGCGATGCAGCATGTAGGCGAGCGTTTCCGCGTGCATCAAGCGATGCTCGACGGCGACGTGGAGCATTTGCATCAATTGTGGATGGCCTTCCTCCGGGCGCTCGAGCGCGTGTTCGATGGCGAGATCAAGTTCTTCGCGCAGGCGCTTGTTGTAGCGATGGATTTCCTGGCGCGTGGGCCAATCTTCCGGAGTGTCGGTTGGAAGGCCGCCGCCGACGGGGTCGATTCCGAAAGAGAAAAGCTGGTCGAAGGTTCGATGAAACGAGCGTAGGCCGAAAGCGCGCTGTGAAAGCAGGTTCCAGTCGAAGGCTTCGACGTGGCCGACGTAGAAAATGATACGGTGGCGTTCGGCAATGGGCCGGTCGTAGA
>DATDMO010000046.1:0-3629 GCA_036518755.1 Candidatus Acidiferrales bacterium
AGCAGGTGCTTTTGCCGCAGGCGCTTCGGCAGGCGTAGCGACTTCGCCACTATCGCCTCTGAAGTGGGCGCGAACCTTTTCTGTCTGTTCGTCGTCTAGGGCGCTCGAGTGCGATTTCTTGTCCTCGATGCCTATCTCAGCCAGATAGTCCAGGATGGCTTTGCTCTTGACTTCCAGTTCGCGCGCCAGATCGTTGATGCGTATCTTACTCATTCACCCTCTTGGTTCTTGGTTGACTCCGCTTTTTCCTCGCCGGGCTCGGAAGGGGCTTCGCCGGATGCTTCTCCGGCGCCTGCCTCGGCCGGCGCAGCTTCTTCCGCTGACGGCGTTGCCGATTCCGCGCTTTCCTCCGAAGCGGCTGCTTCCGACGCCTCGCCGGATTGAGCCTCCGCGGGAGTTTCCTCCGCCGGGGCCGCTTCTTCCGCCGCCGGAGCCGCTTCTTCCGCTGCGGGCGCCGCGGGTTCCGCCGCCGGCGCTTCGGCCGGAGCCTCTTCGGCTGCGGCTTCTTCGGTCGCGGCCTGGCCCTGTTCGAAATATTCGGTCACAACCTTGCGGATACGTTCCACCGTTTTTTCGCCGATGCCGGGAATTTGCGTCAGGTCGTCGGGCGTCATTTGAGCCAGTTGCTCGACCGTCTCGACGCTATGCTCGCGGAGCTTGGAGAGCGTTTTTTCGCCCAGGCCCTTCAGTTCGCTGATCGCGGCGCCGCGCAACGCCATCGCCGCCATCTGCGATTCGATTTCCTGCCGCTTCTCTTCCTCGCTCTTGATGTCGATACGCCAGCCGAGCAGCTTGGCCGCCAGCCGCACGTTCTGGCCCTTCTTGCCGATGGCGAGCGACAACTGTGAATCGTCCACGATCACTTCCAGGTGCTTCTGCTCGAGATCGATAATTGAAACGTGATTGATCTTGGCGGGGCTGAGCGCGTTCGCGGCGAAAGTCACCGTGTCCTCGTTGAACTCGATAATGTCGATTTTCTCGCCGCGCAATTCGCGAATGATGGATTGCACGCGCATGCCCTTCATGCCGACGCACGCGCCCACGCAATCCACGTCCGCGTCCTTGGAGTACACGGCGATCTTGGTGCGCTCGCCCGCCTCGCGCGCGATGGCGCGGATCACCACCGTCCCGTCGTAAATTTCGGGCACTTCCATTTCGAAAAGCTTCTGGACCAGGATGGGATCGGCGCGCGAAACGATGACCTGCGGCCCGCGAGCGGCGCGGTCGACCTGCGTGATCACCGCGCGCAGACGGTCGCCGATCTGATAACTCTCCAGGCGCGACTGTTCCTTGCGCGGCAGGCGAGCTTCGGTGCGCCCCAGATCCACGATGATGTCGGGGCCTTCCGTGCGCTTGACGCTGCAATTGACCAGCTCACCGGTGCGCGTGTTGTACTCGGCAAAAACCGTTTCGCGCTCCGCCTCGCGCACCTTCTGGAAGATGACCTGCTTGGCCGTCTGCGCCGCGATCCGCCCCAGCACGTCGGTCGCCTTGGGAATGTGGATCTCGCTCTCCATCGTCGCGTCGGGATTGATCTTCTGCGCCTGCTCGAGCGTCAGCTCGCGGATGGGATCGGCCACCGATTCCACGACCTTCTTCACCGCGAAGACTTCGATCGCGCCCGTTTCCTTATTGAAGTGCGACTGCAAATCCTCGGTGGACTTGTAATACTTTCGCGTGGCCACCAGGATGGCGTCCTCGACCGCCGCAATGATGATCTGCGGGTCGATGCCCTTCTCACGGCTGAGCTGATCAATCGTCTGGTACAAAAGGCTTGTCGTCATGACCCCTCAAGAACTAATGACGAAAATGGGAATTGGAAAATAGAAAATCCGCCGCATGGCAGCCGCGATTTCGTTCTATTCTCCAGTTTCGGTTTTCCATTTTCCCTTTTCTATTTTCCGATTTCCACAATCAGCTGGGCCTTCGAAATATTCGCCAGCTCCACTTCCACCATGCCGGTTCGATCCGCTTCCAGGCGCACGCGGCCCGATTCGAAGCCCGCCAATCGTCCTTCCAAAACCTTGTTCTCGGTTGGCGCCTCGCGCAGGACGATGCGCGCGCGGCGACCGGTAAAGTGCTCAAAATCGCTGGGCCTCACAAGCTTTCGATCCAGACCCGGCGAGGAAACTTCCAGCGTATAGCTGGACGGGAACGGATCTTCGACGTCCAGAATCGCGCTCAACTGCTCGCTTACCAACTCGCAATCGCCGTGCGTTACGCCGCCCGGCTTGTCGATGTAAACCCGCAACAGGGCGTTCGTGCGGCCGCCCTTCAACTCAATGTCAACGAGGGCCAGGCCTTCTGAAACGGCCACGCGTTCGGCAATCGCGCGAATCTTCTCCAAGTCAACAGACATCACGCTTTGCATGAGGCGACGCGAGGCCTGGCGCGAAGACACTACGCTGTGTGCGGCCTGCGCGCACTTCTCATCCGCTCCAACAAAAAAGTGGGCTTTCGCCCACTATATGCGTCCGCCAAATACAGTATAGCTGCGGGGGTAACTGAATGCAAGCCCCGAAGTCTATGACCCGAGAACCGCAACTCACAGCCCAAAGGGAATTTAGCGGTCAGCAAAAATAAAGAGTTCCATAAGTACCAGTTGTAACTGCTGTATCAGTTGTATCATGCCGCGCATGGGCGCTAAGGGTGGACAACGCGGACAAAATGTCAGTCCCAGCTTCGGCGGGCGCCGACGGCCACCCAGAGGTCTCCCGCCACGACAATATGTTCGGTCCAGCGCACTCCTCCTGCTAAGTCTTTTTTGTGGTTACGTTTCCAGACCCGGCCTTCAGGCGAGCCCCTGGCGCTTCAGCCGATCCCGATTTTCCCCGCCAGTCAGGCGCGGCCTGACGCCCCGCCTTGGCGACTCGCACCCTTCCCTATTCGTTCGCCTGCCGAACCACAACGGGCTATTTTGGACGCTCTGAACCCGCTACATGATGTCCCTGTTCCGCACGCTATATGCTTTGTGAGGTCATCTTTACTCATCCCGGTAATTGTTCTTGTTTGTCAGCCGTTCCCAGAACCGAATCGCCTGTTCGATCCAACCTCCGGCACTTGTGCCCGTACCCAGTCCAAAGCCATGCCCAACGTCGCTGTATTTGTGGTATTCCACCGGCGTGCCGGATTTTCGCAGCGCGGCGAGACGCCTCTCCATGACGTACGGAGGGGCAATTCCGTCCCTCTCACCTGCTACAACGAATGTGGGAGGATCATCCGACGAATATTCTGAATGCGCCGTGTAAGCCATCACCACAGCACTCGGTTTTGGAAGCGCGTCGCCTCCATAGTATGAGACACCGTGAGTACCGATCGAGGCCGCCATTCTCGCACCAGCAGAGCTGCCCCATACGGAATAGCCGTCACTCCGGATGCCGAGCGTTTTTGCATTCCTGAAAATATACGAGATGGCGGCAGCCAAGTCCTGGGTCGCGACCGCGCCGCCCTGCCCCACTCGATACTGTAGTACAAAGGCGTTGTACCCGCTGTTGCTGATTCTGACGGCGTAGGGGAAGCCCTCGTGGAGGGAGCCGACGTAGGAAAGACCGCCGCCCGGACAGACAATCGCAAAGGGTGCGCCGCGCTTTCCGCGGAAAAAGAATAACCCTGTATTCACCCTTGCCGGC
>DATDMO010000047.1:0-6702 GCA_036518755.1 Candidatus Acidiferrales bacterium
AAAATGTCGATCAGCTGAATCAGATACTGCCAGTCACGAGCGACGCGTATTTGCAGGCGGTTGATTTCTTCGCGTCAAACCATCAGTTGGATCCGGCTCTGATGGAGTGGCGCCACCTGATGGCGCTCCGGCAATCGGTTAGCCTTCCCAGTACATTTCCCTTTCTCGACGAACTGATTCACGAGGATCGCGCGGATGATGCTCGCCGCGTTTGGGTCGAAGCACGGGCCGCTGCCGGCATGCCCGACGAGGCAGCGAGCCATTCCCTGATTTGGAACGGAGACTTCAAACAGGATTTCGCGAATGGGGGTTTGGGCTGGAGGTGGAGTCCGGTGCAAGGAGCGACAATTGATTTCGACTCCCAGCCGGGGCCCGAAGGATTGCGTGCGTTGCGCCTCGATTTCACCGGAGGAAGCAACGTCAACCTCGGAGCGCCTTTGCAATTCGTTCCGGTCCAGCCCCAAACCACCTACCACTTCCACGCCTACATGCGCACGCAAGACATCACTACCGAGAGCGGCCTGCGATTTTCAATTATTGATCCGAATCACCCCAGCGCGGTGAGCGTGCTGACCGAGAACCTTACCGGAACGCATCCCTGGAATGCCCAGGATGCCAATGTGACAACCGGCCCCGAGACGCATTTCCTGTTGGTCCGGCTCTTTCGATCTCAGAGCCGGCTCTTCGATAATCGGTTGAGCGGAACAGTGCGGATCGCGGGTGTCTCGCTTGTGCAGGCCGGCGCCGAAGCGGAGCAGTCACCGCGATGAGCGTGCTGCGTGCCGGATTACTTGTTCTTTTTGCCGGCGCTGTGCTGGCGTTCGGAGCCGTCGACGTATGGTCGCAATCGCTGCTGGAGGCGGGCGCCGCGGGGCTTTTTGTTTTCTGGGCTGTCCTCGCGTCTCGGAATGCCGAGCTGCGAGTGCAATGGAGTTCGCTCAACTGGCCTTTGTTGGCGCTGATCGGCATCGGGCTTGTGCAACTCCTCTTTCGCGCCAGCGCGAACTCGTTTCTGACGCGCACCGAGGTGCTTAAGTTCGCGGCCTACTCTCTGGTCTTTTTCTTGACGGCCCAGGCTTTTAGAACTCGCCGGGACTTCTCCCTTCTGGCCTGGTTCCTGATACTCCTGTGCTTCGTCGTTTCATTGCAAGGAATCACGCAGCATTTCACCTCTGCTGGCGACATCTATTGGACGGATGCTTTCAACATCCAGACCGCTTTTTTCGGGCCGTATGTAAACCGCAATCACTTTGCGGGGTTCGTGGAACTAACCTTGCCCGCCGGATTGGCCATGATGGCATTCCGCTGCGTGCGCCGCGAGGTCGTGCCGCTTGTGGTTCTGCTGACGGTCGTTCCGGTCAGCGCGCTCGTGCTTTCAGGTTCGCGCGCCGGAATTCTGGGGTTCGTCTTCGAGTTAGCTGTCCTTGGATGGCTGGTAAGAAGTCGCAGCGCGGCACGGTGGAAAGCGCCGAGGATCATGGCCGCCGGTGCTGTGGCGCTGATCGCGCTCGCGCTCGTCGCCTGGGTAGGAGCGGGGCTGGCCATCCACAGATTTTCGCTTCTCAATGTGCACGACGTTCCTCTCGGCCGCCGCACGTCAATGGCTCGAGGCGCCGCTCACATTTTCCGCGACTTTCCTCTCAAGGGATCCGGCCTCGGAACGCTTGTGGATGTCTACCCGCGATACGAAACCGTTTATGATGGCCGCTTGGTCGATCACGTCCACAACGATTACATGGAGGGCTTGGCTGAGACCGGCCTTCTCGGCGGATTATGTGGAGTTTTTTTTCTGTGGCAGTTCTATCGCGAGTCGCGAAAGGCTTTTCGGGCGCAGCAGGCTCATCTATCGCTGGCGCTTCACGCGGCGGGAATCGCGGCGGTCGTCGGCCTTCTGTTCCATAGTCTTGTGGATTTCAATTTGCACATCCCGGCCAACGCGTTGCTGTTTCTGCTGCAGGTCTTTATCGCCACATCGCCTCCCCTGCCGCCGAATGCGTCGCGCTACTCGCACGCGAAAGTTCGAAGGGAGGTTTCTACAGTCTAAGAGGAACAAGCGGCCGCCGTTGCCGCACAGACTCCGAACCCGTATCAGGATTTCGCGAGGTCTCCGCCATAGCGGCTCAACTCAATGCCACTGCCGACCGGCAAAAGAACCGAATCGATCTTGGGATGAGAGCGCACGTGTCTTCGATACTTGAGCGCGTCAGGCAAGTAGTCCTCTGGACGCAACATATTATCGGCCACCACGATCGCGCCCGGATTGAGTTTCGGATAAAACAAATCGAAGCACGAGACGTAAACGTCCTTCCATAGATCGAGAAGCACGAAGTCGAACGGGCCTTCGAGCGAGGTAAGCGTTTCCAACGCATCTCCGAGGAAAAATTTCACGTACTCGGCGAGGCCCGCCTTGGCAATCGTGGCGTGCGCGTACTCTTGCTTCGGCGAATTCATTTCCAGGCTGAACACCGTCCCGCCCGTCTTGCGAGCTGCCTCAGCCAGCCAAAGGGTCGAATACCCGTACGAGCTCCCCAGCTCGAGAATCCTTCGCGCCCCCGCTCCTTTCGCGAGTATGTTCAGAAGCCGTCCTGTATCGTGTCCCACGGAAAGCATGAACTCATCACGCCGGCGCCTCCACTCATCCTCGGGCATCTGCATGATGTGCGGGGATTCCTTGGCCGCACGCGCTTCGTATTCGGAAAGGACCTCCTGAATTCTCTGATCCATCGACGCGACTCCGGGGCTTTTGAGCTTGCTCTATGTAGTCGTTATGACTCGATCGTCAGAACTTCAGCGGCCGGCCTTGGCGCATAGAGTCTTCCGAGGATATTCTGTCGGCGGTCCAGCACGGCCCGCTGGTTGAACGATCCCTTATCGGTGATTTCACCGGCATCGAGTGACGGCGGCTCTTCCGCGAGGATGGCGCGAGTTACTCGGTTCGAGCTGCCCGTCGATTCCCGCGCAAGCGACTTCAACAGAGCCAGAAATCTCGCGCGCACCGCCTCGTGCCGCAGAATATCCGCCGCCGCGGCATCAGCCGGAAGATCGGCGCACAACGAGTGGCACGCGTCCAGATCGGGAAAAATCAGCGCCGTGATGTAATCGCGATCCAGGCCCGCAATCACCACGTCCCGCACCAGCGGCGCGAAGTGGCTGATGATCTTCGCCCGCAACGGGCCGACGCTCACCCAGGTTCCATTCGCCAATTTGAAATCTTCGGCCAACCGCCCGTCGAACAGCAATCCCTTATTCACATCGCTCGGATGGACAAACCTCACCGCGTCGCCAAACGAGTAAAACCCTTCCTCGTCAAACACGCGCCGCGTCAATTCTGGTTCGCGCCAGTAGCCGGGCGTGACATTCGGCCCCCGCACGCGCACTTCCAGCTTGCTGCCATGCGGCACGAGTTTCACTTCCACTCCCGGCACCGGGATGCCGATGGTTCCAGCCTGATCCGTCTCCCACGTGGTTTGCATCGCCATCGGCGACGTTTCCGTCGAACCCAACCCGGTCGCCATAATCACGCGCTCGCCACACGTCTCAAGCGCAAGTTCCCTGTAAGCGTCCCACACCGGTTGCGACAGTCCCGCACCGGCATAAAACATCAGCCCCAGCCGCCGAAAGAAGCTCTCCCGAAGCTCACGATCGGCGCGCAAGAAAGGCAGCAAATCCTCGTAGCCTTTCGGTACGTTGAAATAAACCGTCGTGGAAATCTCGCGCAGATTCCGAACCGTCTTTTCGATCGAGCCAGCTCCCGGCTTGCCATCGTCGATGTAAAACGTCCCGCCGTTGTACACCGCGATTCCGACGTCGTGGTTCCCTCCAAAAGTGTGATTCCACGGCAGCCAGTCGACAATCACCGGCGGCTCATCCTCCAGAAACCCGAAAATCTGCGCAATCATCTGCTGGTTGCTGCAAATCATCCGGTGCGTGTTGATCACGCCTTTCGGCATCGCCGTTGAGCCGGAGGTGAAAAGAAACTTCGCCGCCTGATCGACATCGATCCCTTCGTGCGCCGCCTCCACCGCGCGCGTTGCCTTCGTGGCCACCAGCTCCGCAAACGCCGTCGCGCTGCGCCCCGACGGGGTATTCGCAGCAGCCACCACCTCCACCTCGCCGCCCAAAACCGTTTCGATCGCCCGGCCGTAACGCGCGCCATCCGACACAAACACCATGCCGGGCGTAAGAATATTCAGCGTGTGCCGCAACTTCCCGAAATCCGTCGAAACCAGCGAGTACGGCGGCGAAATGGGCGCTGTGGGAATGCCGACGTGCTGTCCGGCCATCGTCAGCAGAAAATGTTCCAGGTCGTTCTCGGAAAGAATCGCCACCGGCCGGTTAATCGAAAGTTTCCGATCCAGCAGCGCCTGTCCGATGCTCAGCACGGACTCGAAAACGTTCTGGTACGTCAGCTCGCGCCACTCGCCGCGCGCGTCGCGTTTCGCGATGCAAACTCGATTCGGCGTCGTCGATGCCCAGTGCCCCAGCCGGTCGGTCAGCACTTTCGGATACGGTTTCAACTCCTCATCCGGCTTGATCAGCAGCGTGCCATCGGCGCGACGCTCGAGCGTAGCCCCGGAACTGCGCATGCGCACCTGCCGCACGCCCTGCGCGCGGACCATCTCTCCCGTCGAATAATTCTTTTCGATCATTATTTCGCGCCAAATTTGCTGCGGCCGCCCTGTGACAACCACCCTTATCTTTTTCGATTCATCCGCAAATATTCTCCCACACTTTATTTAGGCGCTCCATGTTCGCGTCCGCGGGCACCTCGCCTGCGGTCGTCACCACTGCGGGAGTGGATTCTCGAAGCGCCCCACGAAGAGAATCCTCCGTGTAAAGCTCGCTCGTTGCGCTTCCCTTAAATGCGTCCGCAGGCAGCGCAATGCCGAATCGCGCCGCCCCCAGGCTCCGAAAACCCTCCCCGCCTTCCGGCGTGCCGTCCCAAGCCGGACACACCACGCAATCCCAATTCTGGCGAACGATCGTCTCCCGATTCATTTCCACCGAGCGCCGGTTCGTCAGCAGAAGTATCGGAAGCGCCTCGTAAAATCGCACGATATTGACGGCCGCTGCCACCCGCGCCGCCCATTCCGCGCATGCCTCCTCTGAGAGCGCGGGAAGAATCTCCTCGCGAATGAAAATCACGCCCGCTCCCGCCTCCACAAAGCTGGTGGCAAGGGGCGCAATCAAGGCCGCCGCCAAATCGAGAGTCGTCGCCGGAATGTCGCTGAGCCGAATCTCTTGCTCGCGATTCAGCCGCGCCAGCATCGTGGCCAGCGCAAACGGTCCCGCGATGCCCGCCATCAGCAGGCAATCGTCGCGAAGAATCAGTTTCAGCCTTCGCACAACCTCAAGCGCCACGCCTACTCGGCCGCGCTTGGCCGAGTCTCCAACAACCTCCTGCTGCGTCGACTCGCCCCAGTCTCCCGGCCACTCCAGCCAACGAATCTGGCCCTCCGCGTCCCATTCAATCCTGCCGCCGAGCGCCTCCGCTTCGAGCAGCGGATCGAAGTAGCAAGTCACTCCATCCGAATGCAAACGTCCGCGGATTTGCCGCTGCGAATTTGAGATTTTCGTTGGGTTCGTCAGGAAGACGCGCAGCGGCACATTCTCAATGCGAGCGCCGTGGGAAAACACTATGGGCAGAAAGAGCGGCCGCGGCGGTGCAATCCCTTGCAGCAGCCCCTTCACAATCTGCCGCGCGCCGGTTTTTTCAGCCATCTCTCGCTATCGAACTACGGGGCCAAGCGGCTTGGCGTCCGGCCACGACCCGTAATACTGCAGAATTTCCTTGGGCGGGCTTTTCTTGCTCCATTCTTTCTGGAATTCCTCGAACGATTTTCCTCGAGCCAGCCGCGCCCGTCGCTCCTCGTCTCGCTGTTGCTTCGTTTTTTCCATATCGAGCTTGCGGCGCTCTCGATCATACGCAATTCGATAGATTGCTTCGGCAGTCCAATCCGAAATGATCTGTTTTCGCAGGTCTTCCAGCACTTCATCCGGATCGCGCTCCAGCGGATCGCCATAGCCCGGCCCTCCGCCGCTGAATCCAAAGAGCAAATCTCCCTCTTCGTACACTTTCGGCGTCCGTGCCACCAGTTCGAAATTCCAATCCCCGTGAATCGACGTCCGCTCCAGCACATCCCGGTTGTCCAGAGTTAGCTGCGGATCTCCCTCGCTCATCTGCTTCAGCAAGTCCGCCTTCCGAATGCTCACTCCCGGAATCGGCGACGATGCGTACCCGCCGAAGAGCGGCTGCCCCAGCGCCACTTTGCTTCCGTTCCCCATGCACATTGAAACCACTTCCGGCACCTTGTGCACCATCCAGTGCTGGACGCCCCCCGATCCTCCCCGATGCAGTCCCGGCCCGCACGAGTCTCTCCAGTGCTGCGATAGCGTCACGGTCACCGGCAATTCGCTTTCCACCTGCTCCGAATCGGGCGCGCGACCGAACGCGCACCATGCGAAGCCATAGGAATCCATCCCGTCCGCAGCCGCGCGTCCGCCCTGCCCCATCGTGTTCAACGCGAAACTCAGCACGTCCGATACCGCCAGCTTCCATTGCGAAAGACCCGCGCAGATTTGCGACGTGTGCTGGCTTCCCGGCGCCGCCGCCACCTGCCGCCACAGCGCCGCATTCGAAAAAATCATCTTGGCGAAGCTGTTTTGCGTTGCGCATCGCGCCTGCATCCCGATGTACACGCA
>DATDMO010000048.1:0-11796 GCA_036518755.1 Candidatus Acidiferrales bacterium
ATGATGTCAGCCGCCCGGTTTGAAAACTTGGGCGTCTCCGCCACCAGAGACTCATTGAAAATGGCGTGAGTGTCGGCAGCGGGACAGTTGCCGCGATCATAGTGCCTGTTGTACGGCATCGCTTCCGCGGCAAGGAAGAAACCGAGCGTGGTCGTGTAGTTATCAGAAATGCAGTGAGACCACGTGAAATTCGTGGTTGAGGTGAAGTGGTTCGCAAAGCGGTGCTGCGCCGAGAGGAGCAAACCGTTGTAGTTCCCTGTTCCTTGCTCTTCCAGGACAAGAGTCTCGCCGTAGCAAGAAGTAAAGAAGGGAGGGCCCCCACACTGTGTCCCGTAGTGTTGGAACAAACGGTTGTTAGCTAGAGTGAAAGGGGCACCAAAACCGCTACACACGAACGGAGGAAGGAAGGAAGGGCACGGCCCTGGAGGGACATTTCCGCCATTCGCTACGCACGCTACGCCACTAGGGAATGGGTAGGCCGGAGGGCACGCTCCTTGCATACCCGGATTGGCCTCATTGTTTCCCCACAAATGACGCTGCTGACTACCAAGATAGGTCACGGAAAGAAGCCAACTGGTACCCACCTGCTTTTCTACGCTGAGATTGTATTGCATTACGTAGGTAGGCTTGATGGTTTGGGGATAGCTAAAGACCAATGAGCCCGGTAAGTAGGCCGACTTTGCGGGGCCTTGTCCCACGAAATTCGGGAACGGATTTTCCCCGTTGTGCGTGATCCCTTGCTGATCGACGAACGAGAAGTTTGCCCAGGGGTTGGTGAGGCACGTAGTCGTACAGCCGCTGGCGGGGACGGTTACAGCCCCGCCCCACGGCTCCTCAAAGCCAAACTGGTCGTATGAAAAGTTCGGGAAATCGTAAAAGATGCCAAAACCGGCACGGATAGCCATCCGGCCGTCACCCTTTGGATCCCAGGCGAGACCGATGCGCGGACTCCATTTGTCTAGCGAATTAGGCGTTAGCTTGTCCCCCTTCGGCCCGCCGGGGTCTCCGGGGAAAAGGTAACCCGCCGGCGCCGCCGGGAACTTCACGCTGTGGACGTTATTGATGATGTTAGCTAAGGATATGTTAACGACGTCGACTTTCCCCGGCACGAAATGCCCGAAGAAGGGGTCCCAGCGGAGTCCGGCAGTAACTGTCAGCTTGCGGCTGATCTTCCAAGCGTCTTGCGCATAGAGGGCGAAGATATTCTGGTGTTGAAGGGAAGGAATGGGCGCGTCCTGAGCGAAACCGCTACTGGCGGAGGTCTCGCCAAGCAGAAAGTCGGCGAGACCTGCCCTCGAGCCCGTGCGCGTGCCGTCAAAGGTGAAATTTCCCTGATTAAACAAATAGTTGTGGGCGAAAGCCCTCAAGTTGATAAAGTCCACGCCAAAAGAGAGCTGGTGGCGTCCACGCGTGAGCGAGAGATCGTCGGAAAACTCCAGCGTGTCATACGGCTGAAGCGAAGGAGTCGAGTTGAATAAGCCGAAGAATCCCCCAGCAACGTTGAACCCTGCCATGTAGTTCTTGAAGAACTTGTTCACGTTTGGACCTAACTGATAGACATTGACCGTAGCCGGGTTCACGCCCGCGGCGGTAAACAGATCGTTGAGAGTGATAGTCGAATTCTGCACGGTAAGGTTCCGGCTTCGATTTCCGGTGACCCGAATACTGTTAACGGTGCTTGAACCGAACAAATAAGTGTCGCCAAGAGTGAGATTCTGAACGCGGTTCGAGGCGCCATCGATGGCGGCGATTAAGAGACCTCCCTGACTCGCTGGGAGGCTGGGGTTCCCTGGCTGCTGACTCCAATTCGTTATGAAGTAGCGGCCGAAGATCGTGTTCTTATCGCTCATGTGGTAGTCGATGCGGGCCAGGCCTTGGTTTTCGGTGAAATTAACGGGAGCTTGGTAATTGTAAATGCCACAGGGGCTGACGGCCGATTGCACCACTGGCAAATGGCTCTCCAGCGCCAAGGTGATTGGGCTGTAATTGGAGGGGTTCGTTTGGTTGGCCACAAAAGGCGCGCCCAGATTGAGTCCAGGGCCAGCACAGTTGGCAGCGGCGTAAGCTGTGAAATCCCCGGCAAGCATCGCATCCGTGGGGAGGGTCGTCTGCGCGGGATTAGTGGCGCGCTGAATCGTGTCTTGCCAACCGGCAAAGAAGAACAACTTGTCCTTCTTGATTGGCCCACCGAGCGTGCCGCCGAATTGATTGCGTTTGAGATTGTCGCGCTTTACGAACGGAGATTGGCCGCCGGCGAACGCCGTGTTGCGAGAGTCAAAAATGTAATTGCGCACATATTCGAAAGCATCGCCATGAAACTCGTTGCCGCCAGACTTGGTGACAACGTTGACGGCACCTGACGGGTGAGTGCCGTATTGAGCTGGGAGCGAACTTGTTTCGACCTTGAACTCCTGAACCGTGTCTGGGAACGGAAGTGGGAGATTTTGATTGCTGAGGGGATCGTTGTGCGTACCGCCATCAAGCCAATACGCGACGCTGCCCTGTGCGCCACCGGCAATCGAAACGACGGCAGAAGAAGGGTAAGAGGCGCGGAAAGCCCGGCCCTGCCCCACAGCGCCAGAGAGAGTCAAAAGGTCAGTGAGCTGGCGGCCGTTCAGGGGCAAATCCTGGACTTGTTGAGGCGCGACAACTTCGCCGACACCGGTGCTCTGGGTTTCCACCATGGCCGCCTCGGCCTGCACGGTGACCTCCTGCGTTACGGCGCCGACTTGCAACGCAACATTGATCGTGGGATTGACGCCTACCTGCAGGACGATGCCCGTTTGCACGTGCTTGCTGAAGCCTTCCTTGGTGACTTCGAGAGTGTACGAGCCGACCGACAAATCGGGAAGCACATAGCTTCCATCGGGGCCGCTGACGGCAGCGCGCACAGCGCCGGTGGCCGTTTGCGTCAATTTGATTTGAGCGCCAGCCACGGCTGCGCCGCTGGCATCCTGAACGAAGCCTCTGATCTGCGACGTGGAGATGGTCTGCGCCGAAAGGACTGACGAAGCGAGAAGAATGCAAAACCCGAGGATTAGCTTGGATCTCATACCCACCCCATAAGAGATCGTTCGTCAAGACGCCTGCGAGCCGTAGTTATGGCCGAGCGTATAGCAGATGAGGTCCAAGCTTGTCAATAAAAACCACTGCATTAAGTGAGCCGCGGGAGTCGGTTTGATCGCATTCGCACCGAGGGGTATAATTTTTCGTTTACGCCGATGCCGATGGAACCGACTGAGAAGCCTTCGGCCGCCGAAGTAGACCTGCCTCTGCCAGAGTTCGCGGCGGTAGGAGCCGGAGATCGCGACGAGATTTGTGTCCGCGGGGCCCGCGTCCATAACCTGAAGAACATCAGCGTCGCGATTCCTCACAACCAAATCACGGTGGTTACGGGTGTGTCCGGATCGGGCAAGTCGAGCCTTGCGTTTGACACCCTCTACGCCGAGGGGCAGCGGCGATACATCGAATCGCTTTCGGCGTATGCGCGCCAGTTCTTGGAGCGAATCGAAAAACCGGATGTGGACGAGATCACCGGTATCGCACCGGCGATTTCGATTCGCCAGAAGAATTCAACGCGCAACCCGCGGTCGACGGTAGCCACGGCCACCGAGATTTACGATTACCTGCGCCTGCTCTACGCGAGGGCCGGACACACTTTTTGCCTGCGCTGCGGCGAAGAAGTCCGCAAAGATTCCTTTGATGAGATCGCGGCGCGAGTGCTGGCGCTTCCGGTCGGCGGCCGATTTTATGTCTTGTATCACTTGGTTTTGGGCACTGAACCGACCGGCGGGAGCGGACAAGGCGGCGTCGCTCTGCGGCCGCGAAAGTCGGCGAGCATCGGTGCGGACGCTATTCGCGAAACCCTGACCAGCTTGCGCAAGCGAGGCTTCAACCGTCTGTACCAGGCTGGTCGAGTATTCGAATTTTCCACTCCAGAAGAATTGCTGGATGTGGACTTCGGCAAGCCTGTCTATGTGTTGGTGGACCGGCTTGCGCTGTCGCCGGAGATTCGCTCGCGTCTAATCGATTCGATCGAAATCTGCTACCGGGAAGGACAGGGCGAAGCCATCCTCGAGTTCGCGCCAGAGACGGAGAAGCAGCCCCAAAGGCTTGTGTTCAGTGAACGCTTCGAGTGCAAGAAATGCGGGGTGTCTTACCAGGAACCGGAGCCGCGGCTGTTCTCGTTCAACAATCCGTATGGCGCATGCCCGCGATGCCAGGGATTTGGCAACACGATCGATTTCGATCTCGACCGGGTCGTTCCAGACAAGGGGAAATCTCTTGCCGACGGTGCGATCGAACCATGGACAAAGCCTCGGTACAAACATCTTGCGATGGAGATGCGCCGGTACGCTCGGGCGAAAGGGATCCCTTTCGATGTGCCCTTCCGCGACCTTTCAGCCAGCCAGCGTGCCGCGATCATTGACGGAGACCGTAACGAAGATTTCCCCGGTGTGAAAGGATTCTTCGCCTGGCTTGAGAGGAAGAAGTACAAGCTGCACGTGCGAGTTTTCCTGAGCCGGTATCGGGGCTACGCTCTTTGTCCCGAATGTCAGGGCGCACGTTTGCGTGCTGAAGCGCGGGCCGTGAAGGTCGCCGGACTCTCGATCACCGAAGTTTGTCAAATGACGGTGAAGGAGGCGCGACCATTTTTCGCGGGGCTGCATCTTAGCTCAGCGGAAACCGCCATCGCCGAGAAGGTGCTCGAAGAAATTCAGCAACGCCTTCGGTTTCTCGATGAAGTGGGGCTGGATTACCTTACGCTCGACAGGCTGACGTCAACCCTCTCGGGCGGCGAGGCGCAGCGAATCCAGCTGGCGACGTCTCTCGGGTCGCATCTGGTCGGCGCACTGTACGTGCTCGACGAACCCTCGATCGGTTTGCACCCGCGGGACACGCACCGCTTGATCGAGATTCTAAAGGGACTGCGAGATTTAGGGAACACGCTGCTCGTTGTCGAACACGATCCCGATACGATTCTCGCTGCTGACAATGTATTGGATTTGGGGCCCGGCGCGGGTGAGCATGGGGGGGAAATGATTTTTGCGGGCGCGCGAAAGGAACTTCTGGCGAGCCCGCGTTCTTTGACCGCCAAGTATTTGCGTGGTGAGCTGAGGATTGCACTTCCTTCGCGTCGCCGCAAACCACAAGGACATTTTCTAAAAATCATCGGGGCTCGCAGCCATAATTTGCAAGGCATTGACGTAATGGTGCCGCTCGGTCTGCTGGTGGCGGTAACGGGTGTCTCCGGGTCGGGCAAATCGACGCTCGTATATGACGTCATATACAAGGCGCTCGAGGCCAAGCGCCTGGGCGGGAATTGGCGGCAGTTTTGCAGTCGCATCGAAGGCGCCGGCACAGTTTTGGCCGTTGAGATGATCGACCAGTCTCCCATTGGAAGAACACCCCGGTCCAATCCAGCAACTTATATGAAAGCCTTCGATTCGATTCGTGAGGTCTTTGCGGCGACTCCGGATGCCAAGAAACGCGGGTTGGCGGCGGGTCACTTTTCTTTCAACGTTCCGGGTGGCCGATGCGAGGCATGCCAGGGTGACGGTACTGTCACCGTAGAGATGCGTTTTCTGGCTGATGTAGAGTTGACGTGCGAGGAGTGCCGCGGCACACGGTACAAGAGCAGCGTGCTGGAAGTTCTTTACAAGGGAAAGAATATTCATGACGTGCTCCAAATGACCGTGCGCGAAGCACTGGCATTCTTTGCAGCGCATTCTCGGGTGACATCTCGTCTGAAGGTTCTCGAGGAAGTTGGCCTGGGCTACTTGCGGCTCGGCCAATCCGGCACCACGCTTTCCGGCGGCGAGGCGCAACGCCTGAAACTGGCCGCTCATCTGACGCGACAGGATAACGCTGGCATTCTTTACATTTTCGATGAGCCGACCACGGGTCTGCACTTCGACGACATTCAGAAGCTGCTGACTGCATTCCGGAAGTTGATCGAGGAGGGGGCCTCCGTCCTTATCATCGAGCACAACCTGGACGTGATTAAATCCGTCGACTGGGTAATCGATCTCGGACCGGAGGGTGGAGACGCAGGTGGTCGGATCATTGCTGCGGGCACGCCGGAGCAGGTGGCGCGCAACTCGCAATCGCATACGGGAAAGTTCCTGGAGCGAGTTCTCAACTCTCGCAGCGACGGAAATCACAATCATCATGCTCGGGCGTCAAAGGCCGCGGTCCACGGCGAAGAACAGTAGCCGACTCCGTATTCTTCTGGAAAGCACTGGAGGATAGTTCGACAGGATGCGTATGAGTCGTTTTTCGCGAGCTCTCGTCGGTTGGACGCTCTTCATAATGGCGGGCAGTTTGCCCGGATTGGTGGCGCAGAAGCCCAGCTCCACGACGAAGCATCGAGTCGCCAATGCCGAGGCACAGGAGCTAAATAATCTGCTCAATGCCGCTCAACAAGCGATCGACAGGCAGGATTACGCAGGCGCCGCTCAGAACTATCAGGATTACCTCGCCAAGAAACCCGACGACGCAACCGTCCATTACGATTTGGGCTACGCCTACACTGCGCTTCACAAGCCGGCTGATGCGAAATCTGAATACGAGAAGGCTATCGCTCTAAACCCGAAGCTCGGTCCGGCCTATCAGAATCTTGGAATCACGCTCCTGGCGACTGACCCCGCAGGCGCTGCTGCGGCGCTCCAAAAGGCCGCCGAACTCTTGCCCGCCGACGCGCGAACGAAATGGATGCTGGGCACAGCACTGGAAGATAGCGGCAAACTGGAGCCGGCGATCGAACAGTTCGAAGCAGCGGAGAAATTGGACACAAAGGATGCCGAAATCCGAATATCGTTAGGGCAGGCACTCTTGAGAGCAGGGCGTGGCAAAGAAGCGTCTGTGGCATTCCAAGATGCTCTCGCGTTGCAGCCAACGGGCCGCGCGCTTGCTCAGGCGCATCTTGGGCTGGGCCGCGCAGCGATCACCGAGAGACATCTCGACCAGGGTGTATCTGAACTGGCGGCTTATTTACAAATAGAGCCCGGCGACGCCGGCGTTCGAATCGACCGTGCCTCGGCCCTCGTCGATCTGGGTAAAGACGATGATGCGCTGGCGGAACTGGACCGCGCCTCTGCCAACGGACAAGAGCAATTGCGTGCCCTGAAACTGCGGTCCCAAATCTACTGGGAGAAGAAACGATACGACGATGCCCTACCCGTTCTGCAGAAGGCTGTCGCCCTCGCGCCACGCGACCCCGACCTTCTCGCCAGGCTCGGGCGAGTTTACTTGCAAAAGAAAGACTATGCCGATGCCGTTCGCTTCCTCGCGGCCGCGTACAACATGAACCCGGGTGCAAATGATTTGTTGGCGGATGCGATTGAAGCGGAATATCTGAACAAGAATTACCGCGAAGCGCTCGCCGCGCTTGATGCGCTTGCCAAGCGCGAGGAACTCCCCACCGGAAGCTGGTTTATGCGGGCCGCCTGTTACGATAATCTAGGAGACGCGGCCGGCGCCTTGGACGCGTATCAGAGGTTTCTGCATCTAAACAGGGACGAGAACAGCGACATGTATTTTATCGCCACTGCCCGGTCTCGAGTTCTGACGCGTGAGCTACAGAATAAGAAACAGAACAAGAAAAGGTAGCACCTTGCGTAGCGCACGCCGCATGTGCGGGATCGTACTTGTCGCGCTGGCCTTGTCCGGCGCCGGCTTTAGTCAAAACGGCATAGCGGAGCTGCGGCAGCGTTTCGCTCAGGAATCCGACCCAGTGCGAAAAGCCAAGAAAATGCCGCGACTTGGGGAGGCGGAGTTCAAACAGATTCAGAAAAACGTGTCCGGTGAACAGTTTACCGATGCGCTGGCCCTGCTTCGGCAATATCGGGGCGAGGTACGATCCTGCGTCCAAGGCTTGGACGCCACCGGCGTCAATGCCGTCAAGCACTCCTCGGGCTTTCGGCAACTCCAGATTTCACTTCGAGAATCGCTGCGCCGCTTGGATACCATGATCCCTCTCATTTCACCCGAAGCCCAGTCCGGATTCATCGAGGAGCGCTCCAGCCTCAATGAAATGAACAAACATCTAATCGAGGAGTTGTTCCCCGGTCCAAACCAGCCACCTACCAAACCACGGCCGCCCAGAGAGGAGGAACATCATTAATGAGGCACAGAGTGGCACTCTTCGTCATTTTGGCAAGCATTGCGATGAGTTCACTGATCCTCGCACGGCCGGCTATCGCCCAGCGACAACGACCCGATTATCTCAGCGACGTCGAAGCGGACCGAATTCGTGATGCGGACACTCCGTCGGAACGCATAAAGCTCTATTTGTCCTTTGCTGAGGACAGATTGAAAAAGTTCGATTACGAATTGAACCGCAAAGTGCCGGAAGCGCGGCGCAGCGAAATTCTCAATAGCCTTCTAAACGGATATTCCGGCTGCGTGGACGACGGTTCGGACCAGATCGATCTGGCGAAGGAGAAGCAAGCAGACATTCATGACGCGCTAAAGTTAATGGAGACGAAGTACAAAGTCTTCCTCGATCAGCTTGAAATGTACGACAAAGGCGGGCCGGAAATCGAAACCTATCGCGACACGCTCGAAGACGCGATTGATGGAACGAAAGACGCATTATCAGATGTACAGGAAGCCGAGAAACACATGCTCCCGGCGCCAGTGCGGCGGAAGCCGTGAGGCCGCGCGGCGCACCCTCTCCCGTTCCCGGCGGCGAGCGGCTTTTCCAGCGAATTTACACCCGCCTCGGATGCCGCGGACGCCCGCCGCGTTTTGTTGTCGAATATCATCCGTATTCGAATCTCACTCATACAATCCGGCTAAGGGACGATACCGCCTACGTCAGGTTGTCGGATGCCTTAGCAAGCGCCCCACGCGCTATCGTCGAGGCTGTGGCGGCGGTCCTACTGAGCAGGCTTTACCGGCGGCGCCCGCCGGCCGAATTGGTCGAGAGTTACCGCCACTTCTCCTATGCCCACCCGACGCGCAAGCGGCTCCTGCAACTGCGCCAGCAGCGGGCGCGGCAAATCGAACACCAACCCGCCGGCAAGCACCACAATCTGCAGCTGTTGTTTGATCACTTGAATCGCCGTTATTTCAATCGCGCCCTGGTGGCGCCCCGCCTTGGCTGGAGCAGTCGTTCATGGCGGACACAGCTGGGATGTTTCGATCCGGCCCTCAGCCAAATCGTAATGAATCGCTGCCTCGACCGGCCAAGCGTTCCGGAGTATGTTGTCGCGTATGTCCTTTACCACGAAATGCTTCATGTCAAACATCCAGTCCGGTTTGCCCACTGCCGTCGGGAGTCACATTCCGCCGGCTTCCGCAAAGAGGAGAGGCGCTTTCCCCAATACGATCTCGCTATGAGGTTCCTGGCACGTTTCCCCGCCGGTCCACCACGCTGATTCTCCTTACAGTCTACAGTTCCGATGGGTTTCGGCCGATTACGTATAGTGCGGGCGCCCGTAACTCCTCTGTGCTGATCAACTTAGGCTTTGCGCGGGATCACAAGCGAAGAGGAGCGGGTGACGGGGTGGCTTGTACCGACTGTGCCAAAGTGACAGAAAAACTCATGACATTGAAATCTTCGGACAAAGATCAATCTCTCTTGCGAAGGATTGAGCGGCGGGAGTGGGTACTGTGGTCGTTTGCCATCCTCGTGACCCTGCTTCTCTGTGCGGGCCTCGCCTCGTTTATCTTCCCAATGCTGCATGAACAGGCCCAGCAATTCGACACCCTACACCTGAGTCTGGCCATCAGGGGGCTGGTCGGTTTAGTCCTGCTCTTCGACATCTACACCATTTACCAGCAGCTACAGATTTTTCGCATTCGTCACGAATTAGTTCGTCGCGAGGAGTTGTTCCGCTTGATCAGCGAGAATGCGGCGGACATGATCGCCGTCGTCGATGCCAACGGAAAGCGCCTTTATAACAGCCCCGCTTACGAACGAATCCTCGGCTACACAACCGAAGAACTCCAGAGCACTTCTTCGCTCGATCAGGTTCACCCCGACGACCGCCATCTGGTCGAAGAAGCGGCTGGGGAGGCGCGCACCAGGGGAGTCGGCCGCACCATTCAGTACCGAATGCGCCACAAGGACGGATCTTGGCATGTCCTGGAATCCGGGGCCAGCGCGGTGCTCAATTCGCACGGGGACGTGGAAAAGCTCATCATCGTGAATCGCGACGTAACCGCGCGCAAAAACTTGGAAGAACAGTTCCGTCAAGCGCAGAAGATGGAGGCCGTCGGCAGGCTCTCAGGCGGGGTGGCCCACGACTTCAACAATCTTCTAGGCGTGATTATCGGCTATGCCGAGTTTCTGCAAGAACGCCTCGATCCCGAAAACACGTTTCGCGGCAGCGTTGACGAAATCCTGAATGCGGGAAAACGTGCGGCCGCGCTCACGCGTCAGCTCCTCGCCTTCAGCCGCCAGCAGGTTTTGGATCCCAAAGTCATCGACTTGAATGGCGCCGTCTCCGACATGGAAAAACTCCTTCGCCGGCTCATCGGCGAGGATGTCGCGCTATCCACTCAGTTGGCGTCCGATCTGGGCCGGGTGAAGGCCGATCAGGGTCAACTCGAGCAAGTCGTAATGAACCTCGCCGTGAATGCTCGGGACGCCATGCCGCAAGGGGGTAAGTTGATCATTGCAACCGAAAACATGATTATGGACGACGTTTTTGTGCGCCAGTATCCCTACCCCGTGCAGCCAGGTCCGTACGTGTGTCTCAGCGTGACCGACAGCGGCATCGGCATGGACGCTGAAACGAAAGCGCGTGCCTTCGAGCCTTTCTTTACCACAAAGGAGAAAGGCAAAGGTACGGGGCTCGGCTTATCTACCGTTTACGGCGTCGTCAAACAGAGTGGCGGCTACATCGACATCTTTAGCTCGCCCGGCGCCGGCACCACGTTCAAGATCTATCTGCCTCGAGTCGACGAGGCCGTCAAACTGTCGGCCCCAAGCCAAGGCGGAGCCGGCTCGTTCGACGGAAACGAAACCATCCTGCTCGCCGAAGACGAAGCATCGTTGCGAAGGCTGACGCGCGCCACGCTTGAGCAGAGTGGCTATAAAGTGCTCGAGGCCAAAGATGGGGTCGAGGCGCTCGCGCTAAGCGAAGCCTTCGATCTGCCAATTGACCTCCTGCTGACTGATGTCGTAATGCCCGGGATGGGGGGCCGCGCCCTCGCACAGGAATTGACCCGCCGGCGCCCGGAAATACGAGTGGTCTACATGTCCGGGTACACCGGGCAAGGCGTCGGCACGCAGGGGCCGATCGATCTTGGCAGCGATTTCCTTTCCAAACCGTTCTCGAGGGTGGTTTTGGCTCGCAAAATCAGAGAGGCGCTGGATAGGCGTATGGTGACTGAATCGAAATGAACGTACTGACAAGCAAGTATTCCCCAGTAGCGGAAAACAGCGGGTTGAAATTGCCGAAGCTGTTGGTCGTGGACGACGATGATTCGGTTCGCGGCTTGTTTCGTACACGTCTGTCCGACAACTATCAAATAGTTGAAACCGGCGATCCCGAGCAGGCTCTTGCGCTCGCCCTTGAACACAAGCCCGATGCGATTCTGCTCGATCTAATGATGCCCGGATTCTCTGGCTTTGAGCTTTGCCAGAGTTTTCATACCTTGAGCTATACGTCTCGCATTCCGATCTTCGTAATCACCGGCGAGGCGGGCGCGAAATACAAAGAGCACTGCGAAAGCCTCGGTGCAAGGGGCTATTTCCAGAAGCCGGTGGACTTTGTCGCACTAAAAGGAACTCTTGCGCAGGAATTGAAAGGAAAGATCCCGGAACGCCGCGCCCATAAGCGC
>DATDMO010000049.1:0-14437 GCA_036518755.1 Candidatus Acidiferrales bacterium
TGCATGCCCGCGCCAAAGCAAGATCGCGAACATTCAGTGTTTCGAGGTATGACCGGACCAGCTTTTCTTCCAACGGCAGTGAGCTTCCAAAACGAGACGCGGTGCTGCGTTCGAGCGCGGCTTGAAATTCGTCGCGAGTGAGATTCCATTCCGCGGGCGCGCCGGCTTTGCGCCAGCATGTTTCAACGAGCACTGCAAACGACGGCGGGAATCGCACGGTCGCGGCCTGCGAAGCCACCTGAAATTGTTTTGTATTCTCCGCCACAGAAGGTTGAGAAGGCCGGGACGCCATGCTCTGGATGATACCCGAGGCCCGCCAGAAGGTTGCATTTGAGTGCCGCACAGTTTCCTCAATATCTAAGAAGCCATGGTAGTTAGACACCGTAACAGCCCGTTCGCTCAACGCACCGGGCTACCATGAGCAGTTGATACGGCGAAAGACGGATATGCTATCTTGGCGGGCAGTTGGTCCACTCCTTGGGAGGCCGAATGGAAACAGGAAGGGTGCGGCGAAGCGATCGCGTCTCGCTGACATTGTTGCTGGAAGTTTCCGGGTTCGATAGCCAGGGCCAGGAATTCAACTCACCTGCGCGCACTTTGCAGATCAATCGCAATGGTGCCGTGATTCTCCTGGACCGCGACCTGAAGGCCGAGCAGCGAATGATCATGCAGCGGAGAGCTCCCAGCGAATCCAGCCGCAGGAGTGAAGTGCGCGTCGTGGGACAGTTTGGACGCCAGGAAGACGGCTACTTATACGGAGTGGAAATAATCGATCCGGCAGCCGATTTGTGGGGCGTGGAATTCCCTCCGATTGCCCAATCGCCCGAAGCGGTGGCACGAATGCTGCTCGAGTGCAGCTCTTGCCAGAGCCGCGAAGTGGTATATCTGAACGAGCTTGAGCTGCGAACCTTCGAAACCAACCGCGGTATTGCGCGCCTTTGCAAAACTTGCGCAGTGCCCAGCATTTGGGTTCAGGCCCCTCACGAAGATGAGAAGAAGCTTTTCGGACGGGGGGCGCGCAGCCGGCGTGGAACCGATGGCCAGGGGAGCCTCCCGCCAGGCGGCGAGCAGCGACAACGCCAGCGCCTCCGCCTTAAGACCCGGCTGACTGCCTGCATCCGTCAAGCGAACGCGGACGACGAACTTGCAGTTTGCGAGGATATTTCACCCGTCGGGATGTGCTTTCGCAGCAAGCGCCACTACGAAACCAACGCCGCAATCGAAGTGGCCGTTCCGTACTCGCCGGACGCTGCAAACATATTTTTGCCGGCGCGCGTCGTTTACTCGGAGGAGATGCCCAAGGCGGGGTTATTCCGTCATGGCACGGAATATCGAAAACCGGGCCAGCCGCCTCAGTAATTTCTCGCCGGGAGAAAGCGGCTAAACTTCTAAAATCACCGGTAAAATCAGTGGGCGCTTGGCCGTTTGCTTGTTCAGGTAGCGTTTCAAGTCCACGCGAATTTTTTCCTTGATCACGCTCCAATCCATTTTTTCTTCAGGGCTGGATTGCTCCACGGTTTTCAGGATCACTTCCCGCGACTTGGTGAGCACTTCCTGGCCGTCGTCGCTCGGCAGGAAGCCGCGCGTGACGATCTCCGGCGTGCCTTCGAGCAGGCCCGTATGTTTGTCGATGGCGATGATGGCCACCACCACGCCATCTTCCGAAAGGTGTCTGCGGTCGCGCACCACCACATCCTCAATTTCCTCGAGCGACCCCGAATCCACCATCACGCGGCCTGCCGGGACCGGCTCGCGCTGATACGCTCGCCCGTCGGCGGTGAATTCCACCGGGTGGCCGCTCTCGAGCAGGAAAATCTGGCCGGAGACCGCGCCCACTTGTTCCGCGAGCGCCGCATGTTGAAATAGCTGGCGATATTCTCCATGCAGCGGAACGAAATATTTCGGCTTCACCAGCTGCAAGAGAATTTTCATTTCCTCTTGGCTGGCATGGCCGGAGACATGAATCGGCGCGGAGCGCCCGCCCTCGTAATAGACGAGCACGCGCCGCCGGAAGAGATGGTCGATCATGCGGAAAATGGCCTTCTCGTTTCCAGGAATGATGCGAGCGGAAAGAATCACGGTGTCGCTTTGCTCGACGCTGAGCAGGCGGTGATTGTCGACCGAAATGCGCGAAAGCGCGGACATCGGCTCAGCCTGGGTGCCGCTCGCGAGCACTACGAGCCGCTTTGGATCGAACGTGCGCAAATCTTGCGGCCTCACCACGCTGCCGTCCGGAATTCGCAGTTTTCCCAGGCCGTGCGCGATTTCAACGTTATCAACCATGCTCCGGCCGACGAATCCGATCTTCCGACCCACGGCCCGCGCCACGTCAATCACCTGCTGGATGCGATGAATCGAACTGGAAAAACAGGAAACCACCACTTTTTCGGGTGCGGCGCGAAATAGCTCCTCCATGCGCACCACCACCGCACGCTCGGAGGGCGTGAATCCCGGCCGCTCGACGTTGGTGCTGTCGCTAAAAAGCGCAAGCACGCCTTCCTGCCCGTATCGTGCGAACGCGTGAAGGTCGAAAGGTTTGCCGTCCACGGGCGTCGGATCCATTTTGTAGTCGCCGGTGTGAATCACCACGCCAACGGGAGTGCGGATGGCAAGCGCCACGCAGTCAATCGTGCTGTGGGTGACGTGCAGGTATTCGATCTGGAAAGGTCCGATGCTAGTCGTCTCGCCGGGCGCCACTTCGTGCAATTTCGCCGACTCCAGCAGCGCGTGCTCCTCCAGCTTTTTTCGCACCAGCGCCAGCGAAAATTGCGTGCCGTAGATCGGGACGTTCAAATCGCCAAGAATGTAGGGGACCGCGCCGATGTGGTCCTCGTGCGCGTGCGTCAGAACGATGGCGCGCACCATGCGCTTGTTCTGTTTCAGGTAGGTGATGTCGGGAATAACGATGTCGACGCCAAGCAATTCCTGCTCGGGAAACATCAGCCCCGCATCGATGACGATGATGTCGTCGCCCGAGCGCAGGGCCATCATGTTCATTCCGAACTCGCCCAAACCGCCCAGCGGGATTGCCAGTAGTGAAGGAGCGCTCAAATGGTTGTGCTTACCTCGAAATCAAGTATCGGCTGCCGCGCCCTTATTGCTCAAGCGAAATCGCTTCTTCCACATGCTTGTGAGCTTTGCCAATGTGCCCGAGGATGCGCGCCTGCAAGCCCTGCGCGCTGGCGTCGTCTTCTTCCTTGGCGACGTCGTCGTGCGCTTTATCGAGCAGAGCAGCGGCTTTGTTGAGACGGCCTATCCAGCGCAAATGAGAATCAAGTCCGGGATGGTCTTCGAGACTCTTCCCATCGTCGGCTGCCGACCTGATTTCGGCGATAGCCTCGTCGATTTCGGCGATTGCGTTTCTCTCCGGATCCTTCATTTCGCCGCTATCGGGATGCGCCAGATAGGCGCGCGCGTGTCGAAGATTGCCCAGCGCATGCAGATACGCGGGATGCCTATCCGGCGCTGGCTTCGCGCTGGTGCTGAAGACGAGGGCGAGCGTCGCCACGAACATCAGGGTAGCCGTCAACGCGCAGGTGCGATTCATTTTCGGATTCTCCTCGGCGATTGAATATGTTGCAATCGGGCAAACGGCACGCGCTGCGCCGCACGCGATGATTACGCGCTGCGCTGAGGCCCTTAATCTAACACTCCGGGGCAGGTTGCGGGTAGCAGTTCAGGATGTGGCATTGTGCGAATTCGCAAAATTGGCAAAAGCCCGATAGAATTGCACGGCCTCGGAAAATTGAGGGGTTCACCGTCGTTGTGGCAGCGGCGTCCTTTGCGAAGCGCGCCAATGAAACGCATTTCCATTCTCGGTTCCACGGGCTCGATCGGGCGGCAATGCCTGAACGTGGTCGAATCATTGCCTCACGACTTCGAGGTAGTAGCGCTCGCGGCCGGGTCGAATGTCCGGCTCATGGCGGAGCAAATCGAGAAGCACCATCCGAAGGTGGTGTCCGTCGGGACGCCCGAAGCCGCAGCAGAGTTGTGTTCCGCATTGAAGTCTCGCGGGTCGCGCGCCGTCAGTCGCCGCAAAGACCGCTCGTTCCCCGAAATTTTGTCCGGCGACGAGGGAATGGAGCGCGTGGCGACGCATCCTCCCGCCGAGATGGTTCTCTCGGCTGCGGTCGGCGTGGTTGGGTTGCGAGCGACGTACAAGGCCATCGAGTGCGGCAAGAGCATCGCTCTCGCCAATAAAGAAGTTCTGGTTGCTGCTGGAGAAGTGGTGATGGCTGCGGTCGCGCGGCATGGGGTTTCGCTGCTGCCCGTCGATAGCGAGCATAACGCAATTCACCAGTGCCTTCGTGGCGGAACCCGCAGCGAAGTCAGGCGATTGGTGCTCACTGCCTCCGGCGGCCCATTTCGTACCACGCCTGTTTCCCGGCTCTCGAAGGTGACGCCGAAGCAGGCTTTGGCGCATCCCAATTGGAAGATGGGCCAGCGGATCACCATTGATTCCGCAACCCTGATGAACAAAGGCTTCGAGGTAATTGAGGCTCGCTGGCTCTTCGGCATGGACCTCGATAAGATTCACGTGGTCATCCATCCCCAATCGATGGTGCATTCGATGGTCGAATACACCGATGGCTCTGTCTTGGCGCAGTTGGGGCCCCCGGATATGCGCATGCCGATTCAATATGCGCTAACCTATCCGCAGCGAGTCGCATCCAATAGTTGTGCGCTGGATTGGGCTGCCCTGCGCAGACTCGACTTCGAGGAAGTTCCACCTCGAAAATTCCGCTGTTTTGAATTGGCCAAGGAGGCGCTTCGCCAGGGAGGCGCCATGCCCTGCGCGTTGAACGCCGCGGACGAGATAGCCGTGGCCGCGTTTCTCGACGGCCGGCTGTCGTTTCCGGGAATCGCGGAAGCGATCGAAGAGGTCTTAGACAAAATGCCTGGCGGCCCGCTAGGCAGTATTGATGATGTTCTCGCCGCCGATGCGGAAGCCCGCCGGCTGGCGCGCATCGAAGTGATGCGGCGGACGCGGCGGACGCGGCGGAAAGGCGCACAGCACAACTAGTTTGCTTTTTGCGTCTCAGCTGGAAGTCGGCAATCCGCGGCATCCATCTTTGGGTACTATATAAAGAGACTTTATGACCGAAACCCTCAGAGTTGTGCTGGCTGGCGGCATCGTCCTCGGCGTCATGGTTTTGCTTCACGAATGGGGCCACTTCATCGCCGCCAAACTATGCGGCGTGCGCGTGGACGTGTTTTCGATTGGCTTTGGTCCCCGGCTGTGGGGAGTGAAACGCGGCGACACCGATTACCGCCTCAGCGCGCTTCCATTGGGCGGCTATGTCCGCATGGCGGGCGATAATCCCGTTGCGGAACGCACCGGCGAGCCTTACGAATTTCTCTCGCGGCCCCGCTGGCAGCGATTTTTAATCGCCATTGCCGGCCCAGCAATGAATATCCTTCTGACGTTCGGCATCTTCTGGGGCATCTATTTGTTTGTCGGAATGCCCATGGATACCTACCTGGGCCGCCCGGCGATGGTCGCCGCCGTGTCGCAAAATCCGTCCGCGGGACCGGGCGTCCAACCAGGCGATCAAATTATTGCTGTAAACGGCGTCACCACCTCTTCGTGGGAATCTGTGCTGAAGCAGGTCGATAGAGCCCAACCCGGCAGCTCCATTTCAATCACCGTGGAGCGTGCCGGTGCGAAGCAAACCGTCACTCAAAAAGTGCCGCAAGGGCAGGATATTACTGATTCGCTGGTTGGATATCCGGCAATGCCCGCCGTCGCGGATGAGATCGCCCTCGGATCTCCGGCCGAGAGGGCGGGGATGAAGGCCGACGATACGATTGTCTCTATCAACGGCCAGCCCGTCGTCAGTTGGATGCAGCTTGTGGACCAGGTCCGTAATTCGAATGGGCACGTGGTCCACTTCGTTGTGCGGCGCGCTGGCAAGGAAATTCCATTCGACATCACGCCCATGCACGCCCTCGATGCCGATGGTCAACTCGCTTGGCAGGTGGGCATCAGTGAAAAGACAAATGAGGTTTTCGAGCGGCAGGGTTTCGTTGAGTCCCTGCGCGACGCGGGAATCGCCACCTACTCGGGCACGCGCCAGATCGGGCAGGTCCTCGGAGGCCTCTTTAGCGGCAAAGTCTCGGTGCGTGATTTGACGGGGGTGGTCGGAATCGCTCGCGAATCGGGACGCGCCGTTCGCCGGGGTCCCATGCGGCTGCTGGAGCTTACAGCGGTCATTAGTTTGAACCTTGGCTTGCTCAATCTTCTGCCGATCCCGATTCTGGATGGCGGGCACGTGCTGCTGCTGGCCATCGAAGGATCTCTCCGCCGCGATCTGAGCGTCACCTTCAAGGAGCGCTTCGTTCAAGTGGGCCTTGTCTTTCTGCTGGGTCTCTTCGCGCTGGTGATGTACAGCGACATCTTGCGAGTCATCCAGGTTCACCCGTAGCCGGGCACGCCAAGCCGCCCTCGGCGGCTCATTTTGCTATACTGTGCTCTAAGATGTCTGCGACCCCCGCACACCGCGTCTCCACCGGCGAACGCATCAACGTTCACGAACCTGCCGGCAAGCTTCAGCGCGAGCTTGGCGCCCGGCGCATTCGTCTCACGCGTCAGCGCCGCGTCGTGGTTCAGGTGATTGAATCGGCGGTTCGCCATATGGACGCGGCCGAAATCCTGGAACAGGCTCAGGCGATCGACTCCAAAATTACCCGTGTGACCGTCTATCGCACGCTGGAACTGCTCAAGCACCACGGGCTGATCGACGAGCTGGACCTTCTCCATCTTCGAGGCCATCGTCATTACTACGAAAGCCACGGCCCTCGCGATCATATTCATGTCGCCTGCATTCAGTGCGGGAAGGTCCGTGAATTCGAAAGCGAACTCTACGAAGACCTGAAGCAGCAAATTTCCCGCGATTGCGGAATCGAAATTAGCGTGGCGCGTACGGAGATTGGCGGGCTTTGCGAGGAATGCCGGGCAAAGGCCGCGGTTGCCGGTTAGCTGTGGCAGGCGCAGCCATCCGGATTACCGCCTTTATCGCGCCATTTTGCTTGCTGCTTCCCTGAAGTACTCCTTCGCTTGCTCGATATCCCGCAGAATCTGCGCTCGCAGCTCCGCGGGCCCTGAAAACTTCTGTTCGTCTCGCAGCCGCTTGCGGAAGCGCACCTCGAGTTTGCCGCTCGTTAAATCTTCGCTGAAGTCGAAGAGGTGCGATTCGATTGTTCGGCGTGCGCCATCGAAGGTTGGCCGCACCCCAACATTTGTCGCCGCCCTGTACGTCTTCCCTTCGACCACCGCTTCGGTCGCGTACACGCCGTCCTGGGGCAGCAATTCCTGCTCGGTTGACAGATTCAACGTAGACACAACGAGTTTCCGCCCCTGGCCCGTGCCGGCCGTGATTGTTCCCGCCAGCGAAAAGGGACGTCCCAGCATTCGCTCCGCTTGCTCGATCTCTCCGTTGCGAAGCGCGTTGCGAATCGCCGTGCTCGATACGACGATTCCTCCTTCCACCACGGGCGGCACAACCACCGTTTCGAAACCCCATTTCGCGCCGAGAGTCACCAACAATTCTGCATTCCCCGCCTGGCGATGCCCGAAACGGAAATTCGCGCCGATCAACACGCTTTGCGCGCGCATGGCATCCGCCAGAAATCGCCGGACGAAATCCTCGGGCCCGAGTTTCGCAAGCTCCTCATCGAATCGAATGACGAGCGCCGCTTCAATCCCCATCGCTTCGATCGCGCTCAAGCGCTGCTCAAGCGTTTCCAGCAGCGCCGGAGCTTGCGCGGGGCGCAGAACACGCGCCGGGTGCGGATAAAATGTGAGGACGGCACTCATCAGCCCAAACTGCCGCGCTCGTGCGAGAACGCCCCGAAGAATTTCCTGGTGCCCAAGATGCACGCCGTCAAAGTTTCCGATCGTGACCGCTGTGTGATTCCTGTTTTTTCCGAAGTATTCCGCCCAGGCCTCCGCTGAGTGCAAGATGGCCGGCGGCATCAGAGTTCCACCTCAAAGCTCAGCCCGTCATACGCGAGCCGCACATTTTCGGGAAGCCGCGCATTTGCTTGCTCGTGGCCCAGGTCGTGGCAGATGTGCGTGAACCACGCGCGTTTCGGTTGCAACTCCTCCACCAGCGCGAGCGATTGTTCGACATTGGAATGCGTTGGATGCGGCACGTATCGCAAAGCGTCGAGAACGAAATCGTCGAGCCCTCGCAGCAGAGCCTTCGAGCTGTCCGGCACGCTGCTGAAATCGGTCAGATACGCCGCTTTGCCGAATCGAAATCCAAGCACTGGCTGGGCTCCGTGCATCGCTGGAACCGGCAGCAGTTTCATTCCAAATAAGTCGAATGGCCCGTCGATCGTGTTCAGATCGATCAGCGGAACGGTGCTGCCCGGCTGCGCTTCGTCGAAAATATACGCGAATTGCCGCTGCAGAATTCCTAGCGTATCGGGCGCCGCGTAGATTGGCACCTTACCCTTTTGTTTCAAATTGAACGGACGAATATCATCCAACCCCATGATGTGGTCGGCATGCCCATGCGTGTAGACGACGGCATTCAGATGATCGATCCGCGCCCGCATGGCCTGAGACCGGAAATCCGGCGTCGTGTCGATCACCACGTTACGCCCTCCATAAGAAAGCAGCACGGAGGGTCGCGTCCTCTGGTCGTGCGGGTCTGTTGATTCGCACACGGCGCAGTGGCACCCCAGCGTGGGCACGCCCATCGACGTGCCCGATCCAAGAACTGTCAGTTGCAGTGAGGCCATCGAATCACGGGAAGGTTTCTAGTCCGGTGCGGGCCGGTCCCTGCGTCAGGCGACATACCCAAAGCAGAAGCAGGATTCTGTCACTTTTTCTGCGCCGCCTGTTTGGCCATTTGCGCGGCAGCCGCCTTCGAAATTTCCATGTACGTAAGTTTCAGGCTGCCGATCATTTCCGCGAGCAGATCGTCATCCGCTTTCGCCAGATTTCCCCGCGTCTTTTCGCGGAGAACATCCAGCATGTCGATCACTTCGTGCGCACCTTCCAGATCGACGTACGCCTTTCCCGTTTGTGGATCGGCCATCCCGCCCAGCATTGCCGCGGCATTTCGCGTAAGAAAATCCACCAGCATCTGAAAGTTTCGCGAGGGCTCAATTGTTTCGGCGGCAGTTTCCGCGGAGGTTGGTTGTGAATTGCCGCCACCAGGCACTTCCAACATGCCGGTCGAAGTGCCCGCAACGCCAGGCTTCTGCGATTTCTTGGAGTCCGAACGCGCCTTTTCTTGCGCGATGTTGGCGGCCTTGCTCGCCGCCTCTTCCTCAAGGCGCTCCCGTTCCACCGCATCCTTGCGCAGCTCGCCTGCGTCCGTGAACAACCGCCGGTCTACGACCTTGAATCCCTCATCTTGTTGACGATCAGCCACGTGCCACCCTTTTGAAGTCGCTCTAGAACGCTAAGTTTGAGCTGGAAATAAAAGTCTAACATCGGCACCCATGCGCCACAAGCCGCCAACCTATCTGGCACCAAGAGCACCCGGGGCGTCCGCGGCCGTCGGCACGCAAGTTGCACGCAACCCGCCGCACCCGGTAAATTGGCACGTCACTTCAAACGGTGAAAGAAGGCTCATGCCTCGAAAAAAGAAAATGCCCGCCAAGCGCCGGACGAAAAAACGCGTCATGACCCCGGCATCCTCTCGTGCTCGCATTTCCGTCAGCGCACGCGATAAATTAGCCGGCCGGTGGTTCGCCAGGCTCGTCGCCTTGCAGGCCCGCCTGCGCTCCCCCAACGGCTGCCCCTGGGATCGAGAGCAAACTCATCAATCCCTCCGCAAATTTCTCATCGAGGAAACCTACGAAGTCCTCGACGCCATGGATTCGGCCGATCCCCGCAAGTTTTCCTCCGAGCTCGGCGATCTGCTGCTTCAGGTGGTTTTCCACGCGAACATCGCTGAGGCCTTAGGCCGATTCACGATTTCCGACGTGATCGAATCCGTGCACGAAAAGATGATTCGCCGCCATCCGCACGTCTTCGGCGATGTGCAGGCCGCCACTCCCGCCGCCGTGCTGAAGAATTGGGAACACATCAAGGCCGAGGAACGCGCCACGGAGCGCTCGGCGAAGGGCCAGGCGGTCACATCCTCAAATGCGAAATCACCCGCGAATGAGTCGATTCTCTCCGGAGTTCCCCATTCACTGCCGGCCGCCCTCGAGGCCTATCACCTCACGCGTCGCGCCTCGCGCGTCGGCTTCGACTGGGAAAATCTCGCGGGCATTTTCGAGAAGCTCGACGAGGAACGGCGCGAGATCGAATCCGCTTTGCCGGCCTCGCCGGAGAAGTCTGCGCCTGATCTCGAAGAAGAAGTGGGCGATCTGCTCTTCGCCGGCGTCAATATCGCGCGCTTCCTTGGTGTAGACCCGGAAATCGCCTTGAAGAGCGCGAATCGCAAATTCAAAAGGCGCTTCCAGTGGATGGAATCCGCCGCCGCGCAAGAGGGCCGCCGCTTTGCTGATCTGCCCCGCTCTCGCATGGAACAACTTTGGGATCAGTCTAAGATTCACGCGTGATCTTCGCGACATGCCATCTCGCTGCCAACGATCAAATAAGCCACAGTTATGTCGTCGCCAACAATTGTAAATTGGACTTATCTACTACTGACGCGCTTTACTGATTCAGGGAGTACGCTAGCCTATGCCGCAATCGGGAGGAATCAATCTCTGGTCCACCGCCGAGCATTCCTTGGATTACCTCCGTCGCGCGGATTCTATTCCGCATCGCAGTGAAGGCGAGTCCGTCCTGATTGAATTCGTGCCGGTCAGCGCCAAAACAATTCTCGATCTGGGGACTGGTGCTGGCAGGCTCATCTCCCTTTTGAAACCCCTCCGGCCCGCTGCGGAATTTGTAGGGCTCGATTTTTCGCCCACCATGCTCGCAGCCGCCCGCGATGCCTTCCGCAACGATCGCAGTGTCACGATCGTCGCTCACGATTTCGACGCCCCGCTCCCCCTGATGGGCCGCTTCGACGCCGTCATCTCGAGCTTTGCCATCCATCACCTGATTCACGAACGCAAGCGCGCTCTCTACCAGCAAATATTCGAAATCCTCGCCCCGAACGGCGTGTTCTGTAATCTGGAGCACGTCGCCTCCGTGTCGCCGCGAATGCACGCTCAGTTTCTCGAAGCCATCAGCACGCCGGACGAAGATCCCTCCAACAAATTACTCGACCTGGAAACGCAGTTGCGCTGGCTGCGCGAAATCGGCTTCGACGATGTGGATTGCCACTGGAAATGGCGCGAATTGGCCCTTTTTGCCGGCGTGAAGCCCGCATAAGTGCGTGAAATCGCTGCATGCTGTCGTCTGCCTGCCCATTTTGAGTAAACTTCGGCGGAAATCTCGCCTATACTTTCGCTTCCGCTCAATGAATGAATCCCGCGCCCACCACGAGATTGAAATTCGGCATTGCACAACGCTCGCCGAATACGAGGAGTGCGTCCGCCTCGAACATCTTGTCTGGGGCGAAGATATCGCCGTGCCCGCGGCCATTTTCGTTGTCGCCCATCACACCGGCGGACAAGTGCTCGGCGCGTTCGCTCCCACGGCAACGAGCCAAGAATCAAAAATCGTCGGCTTCACTCTCGCCTTAGCCGCAGTCAGAGCGCGCAAGCCCTACCTCCATTCGCACATGACCGCCGTGCTGCCCGAATTTCGCGACGGCGGCGTCGGACGCCGCTTGAAGCTTTTTCAGCGACAGGATGCGTTGAAACGCGGCATCGACCTCATCGAGTGGACCTTCGATCCCCTTGAACTTAAAAATGCGCACTTTAATCTTGTCCTTCTCGGTGCAGTTGCGCGGCGCTTCATCCCCGATTGCTATGGCGTCACCGAAAGCCCGCTCCACCGGGGAATGCCGACCGATCGCCTTGTTGCGGAGTGGTGGCTCAGCTCCGAGCGCGTGAAGTCGATCCTCGCGGATGACTCGCCCCCGGCCAACGCTTCCGCCGAACACATTTCGATTCCGCCGAATTTGGACGAAATCAAAGCGCGCGATCCCGCGGCTGCGGCCGGCCTGCAAGCAACGGCGCGAGAGAAGTTTCAAAAATTGTTCGCGTGCGGGTACGTTGCTTCCAGCGTCGAATCCAAAGGCGCGGCAACCGGCTATTTCCTCGAGCCTGCCGCCGGCCTCGCGGGCTTGCAACTGCCGGTAATCACGGACGATTAGAAAAAGCTACGATGCGCCTGCGCAAAATCACCCTTCGCGAAATTCATCTCCGCCTGCTCTCGCCGTTTGAGACCAGCTTCGGCAAGTCCGATTTGCGCCGCATTCTTCTGCTCGAAGCGGATGTGGACGGCGTAATAGGCTGGGGCGAATCGACCGCCGGAGAAAATCCCTTTTATTCCTACGAAACGGTGGAAACTGCCTGGCTGATTCTGCGCGATTATCTTTGGCCGCTTCTGAAGGAAAAAGAAATCACCGCTGCTTCGGAAGTGTGGGACCTGCTCGCGCCCGTGCGCGGCCACAACATGGCTAAAGCCGCGCTCGAAACTGCGCTATGGGACGCCGAAGCCAAACAAAAAAATCTGCCTCTCGCGAAACTGCTCGGCGGCACCCGCGACGAAATTCCCTGCGGCGTCTCCATCGGAATCCAGCCAACTACCGCAGCGCTGATTGCAAAAGTCGAAGAGGCTCTCTCCTCCGGCTACCAGCGCATCAAAATTAAGATCAAGCCGGGCCGCGATATCGAGCCCGTCCGCGCGCTCCGCGAACGCTTCCCGAGTATTCGCCTGATGGCCGACGCCAATTCCGCCTATCGCCTCGAAGACGCCCCGCTTCTAAAGCAGCTCGACTCCTTCTACCTCATCATGATCGAGCAGCCGCTTGGCTGGGACGACATCTTTTCTCACGCCAAGCTTCAGCGCCAGATCGAAACGCCCATTTGCCTCGACGAATGCATTCACGATCTTGAACATGCGCGTGCCGCCATTGAAATCCAGGCTTGCAAAATCATCAATATCAAACTCGGCCGCGTCGGCGGACACACTTCCGCTCGCCTCATTCACGATCTTTGCCAGACGAATTCCGTTCCCGTCTGGTGCGGCGGCATGCTCGAATCCGGCATTGGCCGCGCGCACAACATCGCCATGTCGTCACTTCCAAATTTTTCTCTCCCTGGCGACGTTTCCGCCAGCCGCCGCTATTGGGCCGAGGACATCATCGATCCCGAAGTAGAAGTGACGCCGCAGGGAACCATTCGCGTGCCGTCCGCCCCCGGAATTGGCTACCAGCCGCGCCTTCACCGCATCGAATCGCTTACCCAGCGCCGCGAGGTTCTCGAATAGCTTGAGCCCCTCCGCCGCTCCGCATAAAACGCCGCCCGGCGTACCCCCCGCGCACCGCCCCAGTTCGTTCCTGCTGGCCTTGGGACTCGCCGGCGTTCTCGCCGTTTGGTCCGTCAACTACATTGTCAGCAAACTCACCCTCGCGCACATTGCCGCGTTCACTCTTGTTCCCTTTCGCGCCGAACTTGTCGGCTTGCTGCTGCTGGCTATTTATTTCGCGCAGCCGCGAGCCCGCCGCACGCCGCCGCGTGCGCGCGATATTCTCACCTTCGCCTATCTTGGATTTTTCGGCTTCGTCGTGAACCAAGGCTGCTTCGTTCTCGGCCTTAGCTACACAACTTCTCAGCATTCCGTCGTGATTATTGCTCTGGGCCCGATTGTTATTCTCTTGCTCGCGAGCGCCATGAAGCTCGAAAAGTTGACGCCGTCCAAACTGCTGGGAATGGCGATTTCCTTCGCGGGCGTTGTGTTCCTCGAGACCGAGCACGGTTCGCCGATGAACTCACCTCTGCTCGCGGGCGATTTGATCACCCTCGCCGGCACGTTGGGCTTTTCGCTGTACACCGTCCTCGGCAAGCGCGTCGCGCGCTCCTACGATTCGATTGCGATGAACGCCTTCAACGCTTCCGTGGCCGCAATCATTTTCTTGCCGCTCGCCATCCATCAAGGTATCAAGCTCGATTGGAAAAGCGTCGGCTGGGCAGGCTGGGTCGGAATGTTCTACATGGCGGGAATCAGCGCGGTAATCGGCTATCTGCTTTTCTACTGGTTGCTGCGCCACATGGACGCTTCTCGCGTGGTCGCCGTGAATTACTTCCAGCCAGTCGCCGTCTTCCTGCTCTCCATCTCAATTCTCGACGAACGACCCACGCCGCGCCTCGTCGCCAGCGCCGCGCTCGTGCTGCTCGGCGTCTACCTCGCCGAACGCATCTCCCGCCGCTCATCCCCCTTACCGTCGTAGCGGTCGGCGCATTCGTACCGGCTGTCATTCAGGTTAGCCCTTAAAGTTGTCATCCCGATCCCGGCCGTATTCCAGGCCGGAGTAAGGGATCTGCTTTTGCTTTCGTGGGAGCACAGTCCGCTACGTCATTCTGAGCGAAGCCTCCCGCCCTTTTTTGCTTTTGCGCGAAGCGCCGGGAC
>DATDMO010000050.1:0-5748 GCA_036518755.1 Candidatus Acidiferrales bacterium
GAACGGACGTCAGATGCGCTGGCCTGCATCACCCGAACTATCGCCGGATGCGCGCGGTGCTTGACCTTCACCCCATGCGTTGAGCGGCCAGACCTGGCATCCGTTGCTCAGTTGAGGAGCAGCGGGCAATCCTCCGCGCTATCTTCCTTCCGCTGACCGACATCAGCGAATTGCAGAAACTCCTCGCGAAGATGCCGGAGCCTGTGGACCACCTGACGACGTCAGACTGCTAAAAAATCTTGGTGTGACGCTGCAGCCGATTGGCGCTCCGAAGCGAAAGCGAGAACCTGGCGAATCAAGCGTTGCCAGGTTTTCCCCTTGGAATTTGCACATTATTTCATAAGGAAATTTCGGCCTTTGGCAAAACAAAGAGTCAGCGACTGGCCAAACCGTTCTGGGGCTATCTTGCACCTTTGAACGGACGTCGCGCCCGATATTGCACCGCGCAAATATTGTAAAATTGAAGGACCCATACCCGAGAGCGCGGAACTCAGACTGAGCGCCCGGTGTTTTGTCCCTCGCGGAACACGACTTCAAAAAGAAAAGTGGAACAGGGGCTGCAATAGGACGGAGGTGCCCCCGTGAAACGAATCTTGCAACCCGTCGCGTACACTGTGGTCGCAATCTACTTGCTCGCAGATGCACTCTTCATCGGTTTGGCCAAACCCATAGCGGACTGGGTCGCAGGACAAATCGCCTTGAGGAAATTGCGCGCCTGGATCAGATCACTACCGCCTTATCCATCGCTCGCGCTTTTTTCCGTGCCTGTGGTTCTGCTGGAGCCGGTCAAACCGGTCTCGGCGTATTTGGCCGCTAGCGGTCAAGTCCTATACGCAGGGCTGGTATTTGTGTCCGGAGAGCTGCTTAAGCTCGTTCTCGTCGAGCGTCTGTTCAGCATCACCCGAACCAAGTTGATGAAGATACCGGCATTCGCGTGGGCCTACCGCCATTACAAGCAGGCGATAGCGTGGCTAAAAGCAACACAAGCCTGGAAAATGCTGCATTCGTTGAAAGCGGCGGCCTTGGATCAAATCAGGAACTGGCGGGGAGAAACGGTCCGACGCCTCGCCCTCGCGAAACATCGGAGATGAACTCGCTGAATGAACCCGTTCGTCAATCCTTTGCCTTCAGCCGCGCTTCATTTTCGGCAATGAATGCACGAATGTCATCGGACATGTTTAGAAGCTTTAGCCATTGCTCTTTGTACAGCGTCACCGGAAAACGCCCCATTCCATAAACTGAGACCGCACCTTTTTCACTTACCTTCATGCGGATGCGGTCAGAAGCTCCTTTCTTGAGAGCCTCGTTCTCTCTGCGGAGACGTTCAAGCTCGGCTTTCATATCATCATCGGACATCGCATTTTTCCCTTCCGCTGGCATGAGCTTAACGGCCGTTCTTGCTTGGATGAATCGCGACAAAGCCCTTGAAGGTCCGTAGGGCCAAACATCGGCGGCGCCGCGATTGGCCGCAATTCTCTCGGGAGCAAAAACTATAAATTGGACGAGCCCTGCCCATTGCTATCTCCATTTCAGCCGGAGTGGCATCCTGGGGTTCTGCCAAGTAACAGTTGTATTTCCTCTTGGCCGTAGCTACGCTCGTTGCGCTGAAGTCTCGTCTCGAGGAGCAGGGTCATGCGGGGACTTAGGCGTTCAATCCTGATGCTCGTCGTCCTGATAGCTGGCTGGCTTCAACTGATCGTCTGCGCCCGTTCCGAAGTGCCAGCCCGGGCAATCGCAAATCCCAACGAACTCGTGCAGGGCATTGTTTTTGCGCTCCAAAGTGGCGACAAAAAGCTGCTTTACGATTGGCTCGGTTCCGAATTACTCAATGAAATCCTTGCGCGAACAGGCGGAACGGGGCGAGACATGCGTCTGCTTGAACTCGGCCCGGTGTCGTCGGTAGATGCAAAACAATTGCTCACCAGCTTGGGACAAACATCTTTCACTGCTCGAGTAACCCACCCAAAGGGGCTCTCAAGCTGGACCCTAAGCTTAGATAACGCAACACACCGGATCGTCACGGCGAAATATCAGATTTCGTTCTCAAATGTTTCGGTGGAGAACGCTCCGCCTGGCGGGGGGGCGGCTGTCAGAGATGACGACAAGATAATCCAGGCGGCCGAAGAAGCTGCCAGTAAAGAGCGAGCTCGGCAATCGGACCACGCAAGATTCGAAGCTGAACGAAGGCGAGACGCCTCTGAAACGTGGGCAGGGACAAGTCCAAATCTACCGCCTACAAGCCGCCTTCCTGCGCCTCTTCCGGCCCCATCTGCGCAACCGTCAGCTCTCGATAGCAGAGTAGTGGATTTCCTCTATGTGACAACACGAAAGCCTTCGGACCAGAATGGCGGTAGGTCAATTAGCTACACGGGAGAAAGAAGCCCTGAGCTGAATTTCGGCGCAGCATCGGTGCATATTCCAAAAGACCACAAGATCGGGCGCATCGAACTGCCGTTCAAGTGGTCCTTCTTCGGTTACACGGTCTACGAGGGCTCTTTTTCCGAAGACAAGCATTTTGCTATCCGCCAAATCGGCCCCCTGACCCCCGAGCAGTGGGGCAAGATTGCAACGGCGAAATCGGCACAAAAGCAGGCGCTCATTTTCGTGCATGGGTACAACACCTCCTTCGAAGATGCGCTGTATCGAAATGCACAGATAGTCTGGGATTTACAGTATCCCGGACTTTCGGTTTTGTTTTCCTGGGCATCTGCTGGCAACGCTGGCGACTACTTTTATGACCGCGACAGCGCATACTTAGCGCGAGGTGGCTTCGTCAAAGTGCTTAGCCTACTAAGAGAGACGTATCACTTCGAAAAAGTAGACGTGATCGCGCATAGCATGGGAAATCTGGTTGTGCTGGATGCGCTCTCGAACTATGCGAGAACGTCTAACCCGGTGAAGATCGGTCAGCTCATCATGGCAGCTCCTGACGTGGATCGGGACCAGTTTTTGCAAATGGAGCCGGACGTTCGAAAGATTACCAGCGGCATGACGCTTTATGCATCTTCAGCTGATAAGGCACTTGCTCTCTCGCGAGTACCGGCCCGTGTGCCGCGTGCGGGAGATGTTCCGAGCGACGGCCCGATCGTGCTGCCAGACATGGAAACAATAGATGTTACGGCGATTGGTGACGAAATCTTTGGCCTCAACCACACTGAATTCGCTACCAATCGAGCCATAATTGATGACATCAAGTTGCTGATCTCGACCGGCATGCGCCCGCCACGATTGGCTCAAATACGTGGAATCCCTGACTTGCCAGCCATTCCGAAGTATTGGCGCTACGTACCCTGATTGATTTCGGAAGTCTTGCGTGGTTGAGCTCACCTTACAACATGGGTGCAGTTCGACGACGGAGGGATGCCGTTAAAGCGCTAACGAGGAAGCACGTTCCGCCAATTCGAAGCAAAAGCCAAGCGACATCAAACGGATTTTTGGGCGTTGGCGCTCCCAAGGGGAATCGAACCCCTGTTTCAGCCTTGAGAGGGCCGCGTCCTAACCGCTAGACGATGGGAGCGTTGCGGTGGGTTCAAGGGAATAGCCTTGAAACGGGGCGCCTGCAAGGCGGGCCTTTACCAAGTAAAGAACGGTATCTCGTCTGCCAACGACAGCAGCTTCCATTGCATGTATCGCCTGTCCGATGACGGAGCGCTCCCCTTCCCGGAAAGGGGAGCGTTGGGGGAGGGGGTCAAAATGCAGAAATCATCACCAATGAGACGTGACCCCTACCCGGCTCGCTTCGCTTGCCGACCTCCCCTTTCAGGGGAGGGCAGAGGCCAATGGGACAAGTATCGAGAAGGAATCAAGGCGAACTGCTGTTGCCGATAATCAACTCATGGCTCATTCACAAATCTGAGCCGGCCGGCCGGTTTGAGCGTATGCGCATCGAAGGCGCGGATCTCGGTTGCCCCGCCGACATCGATCGTCACCACCACCCGATCGCGGGCCACGGCCGTGGAGACGATTTTTGCCCCTTTCGGCAGCGTGGCGGTGATATCGGCCGCGCTTACACTTCCCTCGGTGCGGAAAAGACGGTAGCCGATGGAAATCAGGACCGCCGAAATCGCAATTGCCGTGGTGAGCGCCGCGATCAGCATCATGCGCCGCACCCGGAGAAAAAGCGCGGCCTGCTCCGGGGTCGGCTCGGGGGCAACGGTTTCGGTCATTGGCAACTCTTCAGGATTCGCTTTGAAACAAGGCACGCATCACGGTCAAAGGCTTCAAGTCATCGTCGCGGGCGACGAGGGATCGGCCCGGCTCGACCGTGTGCTCGCCGCGCGCCTTTCGGAAGTATCGAGGTCCCGGCTGAAGGCACTGATTTTGGCCGGGAAAGTTGCCGTAGGGAACGCCCCTGTTTCCGATCCCGCTTATCATGTCGCATCGGGCGATACGATCACAATCGACGTGCCGGAGCCGTCCCCGCCCGAGCCTTTGGGCGAAAATATCGCGCTTGAGATCGTCTACGAAGACGACGAGATCATCGTCATCGACAAGCCGAAAGGCCTCGTGGTGCACCCGGCGGCTGGGCATGAGACGGGCACGCTGGTCAACGCGCTGATTGCCCATTGTGGCGCGAGCCTGTCCGGAATCGGCGGCGTCAGGCGGCCGGGCATCGTGCACCGGCTGGACAAGGACACTACTGGGCTTTTGGTTGTGGCAAAGAACGATGCCGCGCACCAGTCGCTGTCGGCGCAATTTGCCGATCACGGCCGCTCGGGCGCGATGCGGCGCGGTTATCTCGCCTTTGTCTGGGGCGTGCCGAACCGCCAGCGCGGCACCGTCAATGCGCCGATCGATCGCCACCCCCGCGCGCGGGAAAAGATGGCGGTGCGCGAGGGCGGTCGCGAGGCGGTCACCCATTGGGAGATCGTCGAGAGTTTTAACGGGCGCGACGGCAAACCGGTCGCCGCACTCCTGGCCTGCCAGCTCGAGACCGGGCGGACCCACCAGATCCGCCTGCATCTGGCCCATATCGGCCACCCCCTGATGGGTGATTCGGTCTATGGGGCGCACTTCAAGACCAAGGCGACCCATTTGGGGGCGCAAAGCCAGTCCGCCTTGGCCGCGCTCGGTCGCCAAGCGCTACATGCATACCTCTTGGCCCTGGAGCACCCCAAAACGGGGGCGATTCTGGAATGGATATCGGAGTTGCCAGAAGATCTGACGTGTTTGCGCAGTTGCCTGCGAGCGGCGCTATGACGCACCCATGGTTAGAAAAGGCTTGATATGACAATAAGTTATACCAGCCACACGGGGACGTGAGGCTCGTTAACCTTCTAAAACGGCCCAGACTGGTGTATGTTGCAACTGCGTTGAATATCCAACGTGGAACATCGCAGAGCGGCTGGCTTTAACTCAGCAGACGCCTGCCTGGCCCGCCGCTATCGGGGGCCTGAACCAGTGGAGGGCGCTAAATGGCCCGCACAGCTACCTTGCCGGTTCTCAATGGAGAATCCGGCCTGTCCCGGTACCTCGCCGAGATCCGCAAGTTTCCGATGCTGGAGCCCCAGCAGGAATACATGCTCGCCAAGCGCTGGCGTGAGCATGACGATCGCGACGCGGCACATCAACTTGTCACCAGCCATCTCCGGCTCGTGGCCAAAATATCCATGGGCTATCGCGGCTACGGCTTGCCGATTTCCGAGGTCGTCTCGGAAGGCAATGTCGGCCTGATGCAGGCGGTGAAGCGGTTCGAACCCGACAAGGGGTTTCGCCTCGCCACCTACGCCATGTGGTGGATCAAGGCGT
>DATDMO010000051.1:0-7309 GCA_036518755.1 Candidatus Acidiferrales bacterium
CGCCTGTCGAGCTTCGAGCTCGCCCTGCGCAACGCCGGCATCGCCGCCTGCAACATCGTCCGCGTCTCCTCGATTTTTCCGCCACATTGCAAATTGATTTCTCGCAGCGAGGGGCTCAAGCATTTAAAGCCCGGCCAGGTCGCCTTCACCGTCATCAGCGAAAATCAAACGCGCGAGGCGCACCGCCTGATTGCCGCTGGCGTCGGCCTCGCTCTGCCGGGCGACAAATCCATGTTCGGCTATCTCTCCGAACACCACTCCTTCGGCGAAACCGAAGAAGTCGCCGGCGAATACACGGAAGAACTCGCCGCGGAGATGCTCGCCACCACCCTGAACGTCGAATTCGATCCTGATTTGTCGTGGGATGAAAAAAAGGAAGTTTACCGCATCTCTAATAAGATCGTCCGCACCATGAACATCACGCAGTCGGCCGTCGGCGACAAGCGCGGCCTTTGGACCACCGTGCTCGCCGCCGCGATTCTTCTCGGCGACGATGACTGATTCTCCCGCCCTCCTTCGTTCTTGGAACAGGTCGCAATGAATTGCTAGGCGATCCCGTCGCGGACCTGAAATGAGCCGATACACCCCATGCCGCCGGATAATTTCGGCGGAATTCACGAAGAGCGCTCCCGCCACGAAACTTCCCGCGTCGTTGAGATTTGCCCGGCGGTGCAAATCGGAATTCGCTCCATCTCCGCCAACGTCTCCCCACGACAAGATCACCCGAACCCGGCCTCAACTGGTACCAAGTCACTTCTCTCTTGCGCGTCGTTGCCTCTCATAAGAAGATCGTGGGCATGGACGTGGTCGAGCTGCTGCCGCTGCCCGGTCACCATGCCTCCAGCGTTCTCGCTGCAAAGTTGATTTACAAGTGCCTCGGGTACATTTTCTGCCAGGGATAGGTTCAGGGATAGGCTAAGGAGACGGTGACTATGACTTCCCTCGCGTTGATGGCGCTCCTGCAGGAACGGACCTACTACTTCGGCGTCTCCTCTCGCGGTCTGATCGGTTGGATTGTCATCGGGCTGCTGGCGGGCTGGATCGCGGGTCAGATCACCCGTGGACAGGGTTTCGGCTGCATCGTCGATATCATCTTGGGTTTGATTGGTGCCGTCATCGGCGGCTGGCTTTTCACCAGGCTCCAAATCCCCGCTTGGGGTTTCTGGGGCAGCCTTGCCGCTGCCACGGTCGGCGCCGTGCTCCTCGTCGCCATCGCGCGCCTCTTCGCCGGCCGAGCCTAGGTGCCGTCACGGAAAGCTTGGCCAACCTGGTCATCCTGAGCGGAGCGTCCCGCGCCTTTGGTTTTGCGCGAAGCGCCGGGACGCGCAGTCGAAGGACCTCTCTTCGATCGCCACGCGCCTCGTCTTATGCTACTCCGCTTGCTCGTGTCTACGCCGCTTTCAGCTCTGACGTGCAATTCGGGCACCGCGTCGCCTTGATCGGAACCGCCGAATAGCAAAACGGACATTCCTTCGTGGTCGCCGCGGGCGCCGGCGCGGGCTTGCTCCACCGGTTGACTTGCCGGATGAGCAGGAAGATCACGAACGCCACGATAATGAAATCGAGGACCGTATTCAGAAACACGCCATAGTTGATCGTGGCCGCTCCCGCCGCCTTCGCCGCCGCTAGAGTTGGATACGACGTCCCCGAGATATTTACAAACAAGCTCGAGAAGTCCACTTTTCCCAGCAGCAATCCAATCGGCGGCATAATCACGTCGCTGACGAGTGAGGAGATGATTCGGCCGAACGCCGCGCCAATAATAATTCCCACGGCCATGTCCAGCACATTTCCGCGCATGGCAAACTCTTTGAATTCTTTAAGCATGGCTGCCTCCTCGCAGAGTTGTTTAGGGCCTTTTCTCGCGCCTTCAAACTTCCGTGGCCGATGAGGTTAACTAGAACCGCAAAAGGTAGCAAGAAGAAAGCAGGCTGATAGCATGCTTGGCATCAGACTGCGACGCCCGGTTGGGCTGTTTTCCGTCATTCGTCCCTCGATCACCCGCGTTCGCTTTTTTCGGTCGCCGCACCGAGGAATACGGTCTGTCCGACCGCCAATCGTCCGATGCGAGTGACCGCGCCGTAAATTCCCGCGGTGTTCTGGTGCTCACGAACGATCGCTTTCATTACTTCCGGCGCCGAGTCCGCTGACTCAGGATCAAGGTTCACCATCGAGCAGCGAACATCGCGCATCGTGACCGCTATCGCCGGCGCGTCGTCCCCCTCGCCGAATCTCAACACGCCGCCCAACCACTCGTCCTCTTGGAAAGGGCCTGTTCGCAATAAACGAACCACAACATTCGGGCGAAATCGTCGCACGTCCAGGCTCCGCCCTGCCAGCCGCGCGATCTCTCCTATCGTATCGGTGGCGATCACGGAGATGGTCGCTTCGTCGAAGATGCCATGATTCAACTGCATCATCTGCACGGCAGCCCCGTACCGGCGCCCAACCTCCGCCGCCAAGTCCTCGCCGAAGACTGGCATCTCCTCTCCACCAGGCGCGCGAATATGCGTGGGAAGATCCTCCCGAGCACCTTCGCGGCGCTGCGGAGCAAACAGAAGCAGCTCCGGAAGCTTGCTCGCGGTGAGCCACGGCATTCCGCTGCGACTGTCAACCCGCCGGAATGCCAAGCGCCTGTCACCATCGATGCCGTGCCAGCCCAGCTTGGCGGCCTCGAGCCGTTCGCCGCCCATGGACTTCACCGGATACCGGAAAAGCGCCTCCACATGTCCGATTTCCGTGAGCATGCTGGGTCAACTCGTACGCAGAAAGCCTCTGTTACTTCTGCCACGCATAAACGACCCCGCCCACAAGCCCTCGAATCACGAGCACCGCGCCGGAAAGTCCGAGCAGCAGACTTTCGTCGCGCAGGGGCAGCCACCGAATTGCTAGCACGCAGATCCCCACAAGTAGCAGCGACCCGCCGCGAACCCACGCATGCAAGCGGTTCGTCTCCGCTCCAGGACGCATCCACACCCGGGCCCCCCAGTAGATCAGCGCGATTCCCACGATCACCAGGGCAATCGGCGATGCAGGCAAGCCTACCGGGCGGGAAATCGCCACCACGATCAACAGCGCTCCCAGCAGCAAAACGATAAATTCGCTCAATAAACGAAAAAGATTGGCAACATTCGGCATCGCGGCGCCCAAGTCGCGCGATTATCCCGCTGGAACTTCGGGTAAGCAAGCAGGCATTAACCCGGGCGTGGCGCAGGCACTCTTGCCGGCGCGGGCAAGCCGACGCAATCGGTGGGCTGCAACGGTGCCATCGGGAAGCTGAGGCACTACCCGATATTTACGGAGGTTTTCAACGTGCCAGAGGGATTGCTATACTGATATTGCCATTCGGCTGCATCTTCGCGCTGCATGCGGGTATCCAATCGCACAGGAGAAGTCAGTGCACAAGGTCATCATCATCGGTAGCGGGTGTGCCGGGTTAACCGCGGCGGTCTATGCCGCCCGCGCGGATTTGCGGCCGTTGGTCCTCGATGGCTACGAGCCAGGCGGTCAACTTGCCCTGACCACGGAAGTCGAGAACTTCCCCGGTTTCACGGAAGGCATCTTGGGGCCTGAACTGATCGAGCGCACGCGAAAGCAGGCGCAGCGATTTGGGGCCGAGTTTGCTTCCGGTGCCGTATCGGCCGTTGATTTGAGCAAAAGGCCTTTCCGCATCACAGTCGGCAAGGAAACCTACGTCAGCGAGACGCTCATCATCGCCTCGGGCGCTTCGGCGCGTATGCTCGGAATTGAATCCGAGAAGCTGCTGCTCGGCCACGGCGTTTCCACCTGCGCCACATGCGACGGCGCCTTCTTCCGCAATCGCGAAATCGTCGTCGTAGGCGGCGGCGATACCGCAATGGAGGAAGCCACGTTTCTCACACGCTTCGCCAGCCGCGTCACCCTTTTGCATCGCCGCGATGAATTTCGCGCCTCGAAAATCATGCTCGAACGCGCACGTGCGAACAACAAAATCGTCTTCAAAACACCCTATGTGATCGACGAAGTGGAGAATGTAGCCAAGAACTCGGTGGACAGTGTCACCATCCGTCATGTGAAAACCGGCAAACTCGAAAAACTTCCCACCGAAGGTGTATTTGTCGCCATCGGACACGATCCGAATACGAAAGTCTTCAAAGGCCAGATCGATATGGACGATGACGGTTATATCCGCACCAATCATGGCCCGAAAACCAGCGTCACCGGAGTATTCGCCGCCGGAGATGTTCAGGACCGCCATTATCGTCAAGCCGTTACCGCTGCAGGCTCGGGCTGCATGGCTGCCATCGAAGCCGAACGCTTCCTCGCCGACTGCTCATCCCATTAACGTGGCGCAGGCACTCTTGCCCGCGCGCGGAACTCAAAGCAATCGGTAAGCCACAGTTGTGGTTGTCATCCTGAGCGGAGTCGCGCGCGCTTTTGCTCTTCCCGCGCTTTTTGCGGGCGCGCCTGGCGTGGCCCCCAGGTCGACGGTTAGTCAAGCCTGGGGGATCAGTCGCCGAAGGACCTCTCTTGGATTTCGCCGCCCATTCCGCGTCCGCGGTCGTCCGTCGCAGGGGCTGTGTCACCAGCAAACTGAGTCACTACCAACTTCGCGATTCACTTGCGCCCCCGAACTGGGGTATCGTATTCAAACGTCATCCGCCCAGCTCGATTTGAGGCGATCGTTTAAGCCGTCAACATAACGCTTCATCGAAAACAAATTTTCCGATCCGACCCTGCAACGGGAAAGGGGGAAGTATGCTGAATCGAGTCGTTACGCGCTGCCTCGTCGCCAGCCTGCTCCTGATTTTTTGCGGCTGCAGCCGCTCCACCACGCCGTCGGGCTCCTCGGCTACATCGGGCGCCTCACCTGACAACACCAGTTCCGCCTCAAATTCAAACCCAGCTGCGCCCAACTCGGCTTCCACTGCTCCGGCCCCCGCGCCGATCGTGATCCCTGCGGGGACCACCCTCACGGTGACGCTCGATCAGTCTGTCGGCACCAAGGAGAACAATAGCGGCGATCGCTTCGATGCTTCGCTCGCCGCGCCGGTCACTGTCGAAGGGCGAGAGGTGATCCCCGCCGGCGCCAAGGCAGTCGGCACTGTAGTAACTGCAGCTTCAGCGGGCCACCTGAAAGGCGGAGCTACGCTTGCGCTAACCCTCGATTCGCTTCGAGTCAACGGGGAAAAATACTCCATCGAAACCTCCCAGTTCGAGGAAGTCGGCAAGGGTCGCGGCAAGCGAACCCTGATCGGCGGGGGAGGTGGCGCCGCTTTGGGTGCCATTGTCGGAGGAATCGCGGGCGGCGGAAAAGGTGCTGCGATCGGAGCTGCGGCTGGTGGCGGAGCCGGTACCGCGGGAGCCGCCTACACGGGCAAGCGCGATATCACGCTTCCCGCCGAAACGCGTCTCCATTTCAAGCTGCGCCGATCTCTCGAAATTTCTCAGCGGTAGGTGGAAGGACGGGGTTTTAACCCCGCCATAAGCGCCGCACCCTGTAAGGGGCTTCGGCCCCGGATCTTCAATTGTGCGAAGCCAGAAGAATTAATCGAATTGCCTGCACGTACGCATCGCGGCCTTTGCTACCGACAAAATACCGTGCCAAGTGGCCGTCGCGCCCATAGAAATCTGTTTGTGGCATCGCGCCCCGCCACTCGGGATTGACACCCTGATAGAAAGCGTCCGCATCGATCCCAAACTTCACGCGGAAGTTTGGAAAGTTGGGACGATTCTCGGAAAGGAACCGTCGCACAGGTTCCAGATCCGCATTCTCGTCCAAGCTCACGCCCACCACCGCCAGTCCTTGGTGCTCGTATTCCTTCGCCAGCGAAACAATCATCGGATATTCACTGCGGCACGGCGCGCACCAAGTGGCCCAAAAGCTGACCATAACGCCCTTGCCGCGGTATTTCCCAACTATGTTCTTGTAGGTGTCAAGATCGATGAGAGCCGGATCACCGGCCTGCGGCGCCACGTTGGTTCCCGGCGTTGCCGCCGCTGCCCGCGGACGGCCTAGGAAAAATGTAGCGGCTAACACCACGGCGAAAGCCGCGAAAGCGACCAATCGAGCCCAAGGAGTTCGCATGTCCTTTCCCCCTTTTGGTTCGATTTTAGCGGCTGGCGAGCGATGCCACCAATCCCCGCATCCTACGAGTCAGTAACCCTTAGGAACGCTCCGGGACTCTCGCGAAGAAGCAAATTCCTCCCAAGATAAACGAACGCCTCCTCGGACATCCTCGCTTGTGCCACCCGCGCTTTGGTGGTATAAAAAATTTAGGCTTTCATTCACAGGCCGCAATGACCTCATAAGGCGTGAATTGGGAGAATTGGAATGGCTTACGTAATTGCCGAGCCTTGCATCGGAACCAAAGACAGCGCGTGCGTGGATGTTTGCCCCGTGGATTGCATTCACCCGCGAAAAGACGAGCCTGAGTTCGAGGCCGAAAAGCAGCTTTATATCAATCCCGACGAGTGCATCGATTGCGGCGCCTGCGTGCCCGTTTGCCCGGTGACGGCGATTTTCGCTCTCGAGGATCTCCCCGAAAAGTGGGCCGAGTACACGAAGATCAACGCCGACTACTTTAAGAAAGTGTAACCCGCCGCCGGCGGCGTCATCCTGAGCGGAGTGTCCCGTCCGGGGTTTTGCGCGAGGCGCCCGGACGCGCGGTCGAAGGACCTCTCTTCGATTTCGGACGTCCCCCATGCCTTACCCACAAGCGCTGCGCAATTTTTCCTTCGCCGGCGCGATAAACTCACTCCTCTCCTCCCTCCGACGCACTCAGCACTCGTATCCGCGGCAGCGCCCGCGATTCCACAACGCTGCCCGCCTCAATTTCCTCCAGCCAACTCCTCGCCTCCATTCGAAAATCGCCGAGCGCAATTCCTCGGTGATCCTCAGCAAATCCCTCCAGCTTCGCAACCCCTGCAGCCAGCAAAGACTTCGCGCCCCTCGCATTTTCGCGCGCGTGATGATGAAACGCCGCAGCCACCTGTATCAGGCCCTGCAGAAACGTCTTCTCCGGCTCTCGCGCGGCCAGCCACAGTTCTTCCCAAACCTCGTGAGCCTCGAAAAATTCCCGCGCATTAAAATGCGCGACGCCGCGCGCAAGTTGGCTTTGGTCTCTAGTCATCATCGCTCTGGGCAAAGTCTACCCTTTTCCCCGCTTGCCGCGCCTCCAGCCGATCTCGTCATTCCGAGTGGAGTGCCCCGCGCCTTTGGTTCTGCGCGAAGCACCGGCGCACGCAGTCGAGGAATCTCTCTTCGATGTAGCCCTGGCAAGGCTCAGAATGACCCCGGCATTTTTCCTCCAAACAGGTTATCCTTTAT
>DATDMO010000052.1:0-3456 GCA_036518755.1 Candidatus Acidiferrales bacterium
GCGGCGCAGGGCCAAAACGTGACAGCTCAGATCAACCATCTCTTGCAGGCCATGACTCAGCAGCTCGGCCAAGTCCGCCAGGACGTGCAAACGGGAGTCGCCTCTACCGGTCAGCTCGCGACCGACGCGCAGAGGGAAGTCGCTCAACGGCTCGAATCCTCTACTCAAGCTCTGGTGGAGATGAGCCGAAAAATCGGCGAGATGCACCAGGCCAGCCAGGATCTCTCAAAAGCTACATCCATGCTCCAAGGAATTCTCAGTGGAGTGAAAACGCGCGGGGCACTCGGCGAAGCCATTCTCGAGACTCTGTTGGCGGACGCCCTGCCACAAAGCGCATATGCGATGCAGCATCGTTTCGCGTCCACTGGCTCCGTTGTGGACGCAATCGTGCGCAGCGGCGAACGCATGCTTTGCATCGATTCCAAATTCCCAATCGAGGCGTACCGTCGGTTGGTCGAAACGGGCGACGACGCGCGGCGCGATTTTTCCGCCGCTGTCCGCAAGCACGCGGACTCCATTGCCGAAAAGTATATCCTTCCGCAAGAGCACACACTCGATTACGCCCTAATGTTCGTTCCGTCCGAGGGCGTGTACTACGAACTGGTAATGGCCGAGGATTCCAAATATGGACGCTTAGAAGAATACTGCCGCAGCAAACGCGTGTTCCCCGTGTCGCCGAATGCCTTCTGCGCCTTCTTGGGTGCGGTTGCGATGAGCCTCCAAGGCCAAAAACTTGAGGAAAACGCCCGGCATCTGCTTGCTTCACTGGCCGGCTTGAAGCAACAAATGGACACATTCGCGGCCATCCATGAAAAACTCGGCACACATCTTCGCTACGTGCAGCAGAACTACGAGGAGGCCGATAGCAAATTGAATCGCTTGCGGAACTCACTCGAGCAAATGTCGCAGGGCAGTTTGTCCGAAGTACCGCCGAAGACGCTTGAACCCGTGTCGACCGAGCAAGATTGATCGTCCCCTTTTAGAAAACTCCTCGCGCTGCATCCAGCAGCGTGCGGAAATCTCCGCTCATTGTTTGGGTGGCAATTTTATCGAGCGCAGCCTCAACGTTTTCCAAATCGTTCGGCTTGTGCGCCAAACGGGACGCCAACTCAGATACTCTGCGTCGCGAATCCTCGGGCGCCAAGGACTCCGCTGCTGCCAGAAATCGCTCCGCGGTGTGTGCGTCAGGCGTCGGCACGAGGCGCGCACGTAGCGAGTAGTCGCCAGAAGTAATCGCTTGCACCTTTATTTCCACACTATTTGTAGGCCCTCCGGATGTAGTCAGTCGCCGCGCATCCCCCCGCGCATCTCCGCCCTCAAATCGAAGAACGCCCGGACTCCCATCCTCGACAACGAGTCTTAGCTTTTGACTCGTGCCATCCACACGAACCGCGATTTGTCCCTTCTGACCGGGCTGAAGCGCTGGCCTCGGCGGCGCAAATTCGAGAGACACCAACGTAGTTGCGGCGGTCCACTGCACGCCAGGCGCCTGAACCAAAATAGAGGCAGGCCCCGTTCCGGAGTTTAACTCTGCAAGCACGACCACGCATACGGGCGACGCCGCCAGAACAACGGCAGCTTTGCCGTTTATGCGCACACTGTTCGCATCGGCATCGCCGCTCAGCCCCGCCCCGCAGATCCAAAAACGGTCGCGCACCGAAACCACGGGCGGCAAGGAAACGGACTTCGGTTCGCTCGCTCCAGATGCAGGATCGATGAGCGCCGCAGCCGAGGCGCCGGACGCTTTCGCCAAGACATAGTCGCCGGATACCGGGACGGTAAACAGCGCACGGCCATTTCGGTCGGTTGTGACGCGCAGTCCGTTCCCAAGTTCGACCGGGACTCCCGCGGCTAATTTCCCATCCACGCCCAGCACTCCAAGAGTAGCTGGATGGCCAGCCATCAGTCTTGGCGGGAGCACGATGGTGACCGTCCATGTGTTGGAAACGCTTTGCGTCGCACGCGAGGCGAGCACCGGAGTGAAGAGAGCGCCGCAGAGCAGAGCCCCCACAAAAATGGCGACTGCGGCTATATTGCGCACGCACCAAAACAATGCATGCCTCGGGAGATCAAGCGCGATTCTCATGACCCATCAGTCGTCCAAACGCACCACGAAAGTCGTAAACCGATCCGAGGAGTGTAACTGCCCGGCAAGCTGGCGCGCGGCGTCCTCCGTGCTGAAACGCCCCACTCGCACGCGATAAAACATGCCCTTTGGCGAATCGTATGTTGCGATGATGACTGGACTATAGCGCGCTTCGAGTTCCCTGCGTAACCGCTCCGCGCTGCTCTGCGTCTCAAACGCTCCCACCTGAACGCCGAAAAACCCCGCCTGCGGATTTAGCGGGCCTTTCACGATCTCCAGGCGGACCCTGGCGGTACCAGGTCCAACCATGCCAATTGCCTCTGCCGCTGAAAGGGACAAGTCAATCACTCGGTCCCCGACAAATGGACCTCGGTCGTTGATGCGGACCTCGGTTTGCTTTCCATTACCTAAGTTTGTGACCCGCACGATCGAACCAAATGGAAGCGTGCGATGGGCGGCTGTGAACTGATGCATATGATAGATCTCGCCGTCGGAAGTGTGTCGGCCGTCGAATGGCATTCCGTACCATGAGGCCATTCCCTCCTCGACGTACTCGCCAGGAATCGCAGGTTGCCTCTCAACGGGCGGTGGGGCTCCGGATGCAGGAGAAGGAACGCTAACGCCAGGCACGGACGGCGGCTGTTCCGAAGGTGGTTGCGCCGTGGGCCTCGCCGTGTACGTACGGTGTGCACACCCCGCCACAAACATCACCGCAAACCCTAAAGGCAGTAAGAAGGCGCGCAAAGCTCGGCATCTATCGCCGTAACTGAAAGCCGTCCCACAAAATACATTCACGCGGCGATCTGGTTCACTTGTTTGCACGCAAGTTGGGTATTATAGGAATGCATCTGTATTCTCGCAAGGAAAGCCATTGACATCGTTATTTCCCTTTCACTGGTGGCTCGACCGGACTTTGAAACAATGAGCGGAATTTTTCGGCACGGCGGACAGCCCCGCCCCAAAATCTGCCCATCTTGCCGCGCGCTCGTCGGCATAGGGGCAACGCGCTGCCATCAATGCGGCGCGAATCTGAGATTCTCTCTCGCGGCGGCTAGTCACTCACTAGGTGGCTTGATGCCGGCACAGTCTCCGGCTACCTACGGCATCCTGGGGCTGAGCTGCCTGTTCTTCGTCATCAGCTTACTGGCCACGATTCGCGTGACCGGCTTCACGTCGCATGGTGGCGGCGGGCTGTCCGGTCTTTTCAACTTTGGCGGTATCAGTGGCGGCGTGCTCGAACGATTCGGCGCTTCGCTACCGTTACCGTATAACCTCGCGCAGCCGTGGCGGTTCGTCATGGCGATTTTTCTTCACGGCAGTATCCTGCACATTTTTTTCAATATGTGGGTGCTGATGGATATTGGCCCGCA
>DATDMO010000053.1:0-3720 GCA_036518755.1 Candidatus Acidiferrales bacterium
TGCTCTGCGTGTTTCCATCCGCCTGGGAAATTGCAGCTTTGCCGCTTAGATCGCGCCACACAGCCTGTCGCGCCCGCGTCACCCCTGCCGTTCCGCCTTCCACGTCTCCGGACTTCACGGCGCGATCGACCGTTACGCGCAGATACTTGTAAGTCGCAAGGGGGATCTGAAGCGTGCTGTTGTGGCCGAGTTTTTCAGTCGAAAGGTCGTAGAGAGTTGTGGTGCCCAGATCGGCCCAGCGCGTGCCGTGCGGATCGTCTTGTCCTTCCACGCGAGCGTGCGCCACAAAGTCCTTCGTCGCCAGTTTCAGTTCGATGCGGTCGTACTCCGGCACGCCGGACATATCCAGAAGAAATATGGTTTTCCCTCCAACGATGCCCGGTTGCAAGACGCGAAAGCTTTTTCGCTCGGTCTCCGTGCCCCCGCTTTCGATAATTAACTTGTACGGAATTTCCGTCTGTTCCCAGTAGATGCGCACATCGCCCAAATCGGGGCGCGCATGCTCCTCGAGCGTTTCGTCCACTACCACGTAGTGTTGCCCGCTAGTTGTCGCCGGCTCCGCTTGCCGCTCATACCTGAAATACGCAAAGGAGACGTTTGCGGCCAAAAAGGCGGCCAGCGCTGCCGAAGCGAAACCCGCGCGGATCACGACGCACCCTGCGCCGTCTTATCCGGTGTGCGCTTGGAAAGCTTCAGCCAGTCGCGCTGATAGACAAATGAAATTCCCAGCAGCACCACGCCCAGCGCAATGAAGCTGACGATCCGGTAGCTGCCGCCGAGCTGCGAAACGTCGTAAATGAAAACTTTTCCGGTGGTGAATGCAATCAAAATCAGCGCCTGCCAGCGCACGAATGCTGAGCGGTTGCGGAAGCCGACGGCCATCAGGATTGCGCCGTAGACGAGCCAGATCGCGGAATAGGTGAGGCCGCGTTCGAGCGACACATTCTGGTAAACGTGATAGTTGTAGGCCCCGCCCCCGAACATCATGCGGTCGAAATAATCCGACGCCTCCAGCGTCAGCGCGATCAGCGCCAGCAGATTCGCGCCCACCGCGGCTACGCGCAGCAAAGGTTGTTCGCTTTCCGAGGCGTGGCGCTTGCCGAAAACCGCAATTCCGCCAAGCACCGCAATCGCCACGGCGTAGGTCGCAAATCGCGCGTTGAATATCAGCGTTTGTGTATTGTACCGGTCGAAAAGCAGCAGCCGCGCAATCCCCAAAACCAGCGCCGTCGCCGCAAGGTAGCGCAGGAAGCTGGTGCGCGTTTTCACGCTTACGAACAGCAACACCGCTGATTCGATCAGCCAGCCGATCGTGATCCATTCCCGGTCGAGCTTCAAGGGAATGGCGATGGTGATGAACGCGATGGCGACGGCCACGTGAAGCAGCTGGATGACCTTCGCGTCCTCCGTCGTGTGGCGTTTTGCGAACGCATTGGCGAGGCCCAGATACACGGCGGCGAGCGCCAGCGCGAACCACGTGAGCGTGGCCGTCTGGTTCAGGTACATCTCATAGAGCGCCAGAAAAAACGATGCTGCGTTCAGTAGTGGCAGCAGCGTGAGCGTGATAGACGCGCCTGTAAATCGCGTGGACCGCGCGTAGCGTGTCATCAGCGGAATCGCCGCGAAAATCGCTGCGAAAAGCGCCGCGAAAAATACCGTGAGCGCGCGCTGGTCCTGCGAATAGTAATCTGAATACCAGCCCCAGTAGAGGATCATCGTGCCCGCGAAGCTTCCCCAGAGCAATCGCCGCCACGGTTTCGCGGCCGTCATCTCCAGAATCCCCGCGTCCAGCAGGCAAACGTAGGAAAACAGCACCACCTCGTGGTTCTGTCCGGTGGAAAGCAGCACGGGCGTGGCGAAGCCGCCGATCAGCGCGAAGCTCGCCAGAAGTTCCGCGTTCTGGCTGAGCGCCAGCGCGATCGTTGACGCGGTGACCACGATCATCGCCACAAACGCGACGGCCGCCGGAATCAGGTGATAAATCTGAAACGCTCCCCACAGCGATAAATAGAGCGTCCCGATTCCTACCGCCTTCAGCGAATACGAAAACGCCGCGTAGCCCCGCGCCCTGAAACGCTCGCTCCATAGGACAAACCCTATGCCCGCCAACAGGCCGATCGCGATGCGTCCCGCTGGGCCAATCCAGTTATTCTCAAACGCAAGTTTCAGGAAATACGAAACGCCGATCAAGATCGCTACGATGCCGATGCGATTGAGCCAGTATTGGCCAATCTTCTTCTCAAGGTCGGGATCGGCTTTCGCGGAAACGGAGCGAAAACTTGACTGGCTTGGCGCCTGGTATTGCGGCGGCGATGCCGGCGGAGGCTGCACAGATTGCGCCGAACCCGGCACGCCCTGCGCCGCGGGAGGCTGCAGCATCGTTCCCTCCGGAGGCGCAACGTCCGCGGGGCGCACTGCTTCGGCAGACGCCTCCGCTTGCAGCGGCTTCTGCTGCGACTGCGGCTGAACCCCACCGCCGCTCTTTTGCTCCAGCTGATAGACGCGCGCGGTAAGCGCCGCAATCTGTTCTGTCAGCCGCTTGATTTCATCCTGCAGGCCTGCCATGCGCGTACACTACCGCACCTTTTATCGCCCGGCCAAGTACCCGATTGCATAAAGTTTCCTGGGAACACCAATCTCCCGATTGGCTCGCTTACAGCCTTTGTGAGCACCTGCCGCACTCGTCATCCTGAGCGAAGTTGCGCGCCTTTGCCGTCCCCGCGTTTTTCGCGGGCGCGACGCAGTCGAAAACCTCTCTTCGATTGGAGCGCGAAGATGGGAACACGCTCTGGCCGACTCGTTGCGCCTGTTGGCCCTTACTGTTACTCTGGTCGTGTCCTAAGGGGAAGCAAGTGGCGAAAGCAAAGAAAAAATTGAGTCTCAAGGGGGCGGTCGACCAATTGACCGCGCTCGCGGAGAAACATCTGGCAACCCTGCCGGAAGAAGAGCAGGACGCGAGAGTCGCGGCCTTCGCCCGCCGCGACTTCAAGAGCGGCCGTGCTGGCCATACCAAATCTTCAGGGCGCGTTCGTACTCGGGCGTCCCAGGCATCCAGCCGAGGTCGCTGATAATCGCCTCCTTGAATACTTCCACGTTGTTGCTCTCCAGAGCTTCCTTGAATTTCCTTTGCAAAATGAGCCGCCGTCTCCTGGCGGCAATATCGATAGGCCGCTTGCCGCGCCGCTCGTCCCCGGCCCTTACTTCCTGAACTTCATCATCGTCGAAAGCCATCCCATCAACCCTGAGGATTCATGACTTCGCGACTCAGCGGGCGGCGGATTGCGCGGCGGGGCTGGCGAACTCGAGGGGCTTGGCGCGCGGGATCAGGCCCGCGGCAGCGGCCATTTCGAAATACAGTTCTAGGCCGGAGAGATTTTCCTCATCCGAATCGAAGTGAATATTTTCGGTCAGGTAACGCTCGAGCGCGCTGGGCGGCATGTCGAGCGTGATGGACGCGGCTTCCGCGATTTCACGGACTCGTTCGACACCATACTGCTTCGACGCCTGAAAATCCGAGACAACTTCGGGAGTGACTGCTTCGCGGCGTCCCGTCCAAATCGCCAGCACGGCGGGCTTACCCGTCATCTCGCGCCACTGGTGGACCACGTCGTAAACGAAAAGCGTTTCGAATCCCGGCACGGGCATGTCGTCGGGATCGCCCTGGCAACACTGTTCTCCGCTCGGCGATTTGCCGGCCAGTGCTTCCATCTTTAGCGAAAT
>DATDMO010000054.1:0-4748 GCA_036518755.1 Candidatus Acidiferrales bacterium
AGAGTGCGATCGCGCTGGGCGGTACCAAGCTCGTCCTCCGGGCGCGCGAAATGGTCCATTCCAATGTAGACGTATCCGGCATCGAGAAAGCGTTCGAGCCCGGCGCGAAAGATGCGGAACTTCTCGGACCCTTCCGGGAGGTGCGCCGCAAAAGAGCCCTGCTGCTTTTTGAGCCAGGGCACGTGCGCGTAGCTGAACATGGCCACGCGGTCGGGCGCGAGCGTGAGCACCTGGTCGATGGTGTGCTCGAAGCTGGCGGCGGTTTGATAGGGTAACCCGTAGATTAAATCCACATTGAGGCTCTGGAAGCCGAGTTCGCGCGAGGCGGCGATCAGGTCGCGCGTCATTTCATAGGGCTGCACGCGATGGATGGTCTCCTGCACCTTGGGCTGAAAATCCTGAATGCCCATGCTGAGGCGGTTGAATCCCAGGCGGCGAAGAGTTTCCAAATGCGCGCGGCTGGTGACCCGCGGGTCGATTTCAATTCCGATTTCGGAGTCAGGCGCGAAAAGGAATCGTTCGCGCGTGTATTCGAAGAGGCCTTCGAGCTGCGCGGGCGAAAGGTAGGTGGGAGTGCCGCCACCCCAGTGAAACTGAATTACCGGGCGCTTGCGCGAAACCATTCGCGCGACGTGATCGATTTCCTGCTTGAGCGCGGCGAGATAGGGAATTGCTACGCTCTTATCCTTCTGAATCGAGACGTTGCAGGCGCAAAAGAGGCAAAGGCTTTCGCAGAAGGGGAGATGCATATAGAGCGAGAGCGGCGTGCCTCGCAAATCGGCGGTGGCGTAGCGCTGCTCGAGATCGTCGGGACCGAAATCGTCCTTCCAAACGGGAGCCGTTGGATAGCTGGTGTAACGCGGGCCGGGGCGATTGTATTTGGCCAGAAGTTCTTCGGAGATTTGGCCCACGTCGAGCCTGCCATTGCGGCTCGGGCCTTTTGCCGTGGCCACCGCGGGGCCCGGCGCGCGAAGCGGCGCGGTTTGCCCGGCTTCAACAAATGCTTTGGCGTTCGCGACCGGAGTGGTCGGCAAGATTCCGTGGCCGAGATTCAAGATGTGGCCCAGGCCGCCGGTTTTCGCAATCGCTTCGCACGCGGCGCGGCGAATGGAGGCCTCATCAGCGAGCAGGATGGCTGGGTCCACATTCCCTTGCAGCGCGATATGCGGGCCGAGTTTCCGGCGCGCCTCGGCGAGATCGGTATTGCAGTCCACGCTGAGAACGTTGGCGCCGGTTTTCGCGAGGCTGCCGAGATGCTGCGCGGAACCCTTAGCGAAAAGGATCTTGGGACCGTCGGCGGCGCCCAGGGCGCTGAAAATCGTCTGAGTAGCGGAAAGTTCGAAGGCGTCGTATTGGGCGGGGGTCAGCTCTCCGGCCCAGGTGTCGAAGAGTTGGATTGCGGATGCGCCGGCTGCGATCTGCGATTTCAGGTATGAGGTGGTGGTGCGCGCGATTCGCTCGAGGAGTTCGCGCACGAGCGCGGGCTCGTCACGCAGCATCTGTCTGGCGCGCGAAACGTCGCCGCGCGTCTGGCCTTCGATCATGTAGCAGGCCAGCGTCCAGGGAGCGCCGGCGAAGCCGATTACGGGGACATTGGGACCGACCTGTTTGCAGATTGCGCGAATCGCGTCGGCGACAAATCGCGTGTCACGCTCGGGATCGAAATCGCGCAGCCGCCGGACAGCGGCCATATCGCGAATTGGATTCGAGAGGATCGGGCCAGAGTCCGGAACATCGAGCGTCAAGCCCATCGCTTCGGCAACGATCAAAATATCCGAGAAAACGATGATCGCGTCCACGTCCAGCGCACGAAATGGCTGGATGGACACCTCGGCCGCCAATTCGGGCGTTTTGCAAATTTCAAGGAACGAGTGCCGCGCGCGCACGGCCTGATATTCCGGCAGGTAACGTCCGGCCTGGCGCATGATCCACACCGGGACGCGGTGAACCGGCTCGAAACGGCAGGCACGCAGAAACAGGTGCTTCTTATTTTCGTCGGCGCGAGGCATTGGATTGCGAGACTCTCATCGATCATAGCAGAAGGGCGAGTCCACAGAAATATTCCCAGCGGAGCCACTGGAGAGAGCGGTATCTTGTCGCTAGCGGCGCGTATGCGGGCGCCGGAGAAGCGATATGTCCAAAAATATCGTGATCTGTTGCGATGGAACGGGAAACGAATTCGGCGATTCGAATTCGAATGTGGTGAAACTCTACAGCGCTCTGGTGATCGATCAGCGGCGGCAGGTTGGCTACTACCACCCCGGCGTTGGAACGATGGGCGCGCCGACGGCGCACAACAAATTTACCAAGGCATGGTCCGTGATTATGGGCCTGGCGTTCGGCGCTGGATTGCTTGCCAACGTGGGCGACGCGTATCGGTATCTGATGAACGTCTACGAAGAAGGCGACCATGTTTTTCTTTTCGGGTTCAGCAGAGGCGCGTACACCGTGCGAGTGCTTGGCGGGATCCTGCACATGTTCGGATTGCTGCATCCGGGAAATGACGGGTTGATTCCCTACATCATTCGACTCTACGCGAGGACGTCTCGCAAGGCGCGCGGCATGACGCATACCCTCGGCGTGGCGGAGGGCTTCAAGGAAACTTTTTGCCGCGATTGCACGGTGCACCTCGTGGGTATTTGGGACACGGTAAGCTCGGTGGGCTGGATTTGGGACCCGGTCTGGCTGCCGTTTACCGGGCAGAATCCTGCGATTGCCAACGGCCGGCACGCAATTTCGATCGACGAACGCCGCTGCTATTTTCGCGAAAAGCTGTGGGGCGCCGCGCTTCCCGGACAGAATATGAAGCAGGTGTGGTTCGCCGGCGTGCATTCGGATGTGGGAGGCTCCTATCCCGATTTGCAGAGCGGCTTATCCCAAATCGCGTTGGAGTGGATGCTGTGCGAAGCCGCGTCATTCGGGCTCTTGGTTGACGCAGGGAAAGCGCAGAAGGTGCTGGGACGAATTCCGTCACCTCCACCGGTTGCGCCCGATCCGGCGGCAAAACCGCACAATTCGCTCACGTGGAGATGGTGGATCCTAGAGATTCTGCCGCACACATACTACGATTCAGTGGCTCGACGAAAAAAGTGGCGCATTCCACTGGGAGCGCGAAGAAAAATCCCAGAAGGCTCCGTGCTGCACGGAAGTGTGGCCGAGAAACTTCGCCTGGACCCGAACTATCGCCCGCCGAATCTGCCGGTGAAACCCTGGGCCGAAGAACCAGTAAATCACTGCAATTTTTGGTAAGGAGTGAAGATGCTTCTTGAAGAGCGCCGAATGCCCGACGACGGCGAATTTGGCGCTATAATTACGCGAACGGAGAGCGTCCGCCCCACATGCCGAACCATATGGGATATCTGAGTCTCGCGCTGTACGTGGCGAGTTTTTGCTGCTACGCGCGGATTCTTTACGTCCCAAACGTCTGGGTGGGCCGGCTGGCGACGCTTTTCCTTTGCGGCGGAATTGCGCTGCATTATTTTTCGCTCCTTCAGCGCTCGCATGTCATGCATGCGCTTCCCTACGACGACCTTTTTGGCTCGATGTCCTTATTCGCGTGGCTTTTGGGTATTACCTATCTCGGCCTCGAGACTTTTCATCGCCAGCGCACCGTTGGGGCATTCGTGACACTGCTCCTCCTCGTCTGGATGGGTTTGGTCAGTTGGCTCGCGCCCGCCCAAATACGACGGGCCCCTCGTGCGGACGGGGCGCTCTTCGCCTTTCACATTACTCTGGGCATTTGGGCCTACGCGGCCTTCGCCCTGTCGTTCGTGTTGAGTCTCATTTACCTGGCGCAGGATTTCGTGTTGCGCTCGCACCACCCCGGCGCCGCCTTCTGGCGTTTTCCGTCGCTCTATGTGCTGGATCGCATGGCTCGCAGCAGCGTCTACGTAGGTCTGGGAACGCTGGGCGTGGGAGTCGCCAGCGGCCTCATCTGGGAGCACCGGCTGACCGGCGCCTACGCCTTGGGCGATCCAAAGGTGATCGTCACCATCGGGATTATTGGCGTGTACATTCTGTACTTGGCGCTTTCGCACAACGCGCGATGGCGGGGCGCCCGGGCCGCCGTGATTTGCGCGCTGAATTTTGGCGCCGTGCTCTTCAGCTATACAATCGTGAATTTATATCTCACAAAATTTCATCGCTTCTACTGATGGCCACCGTCTCCAACTCGAAGAATCTCACGCGTAACCGCGGCGTTGGAGGCGTCCATCTGGCGCTGATCGGCTGCAACCATCGGACGGCCCCGCTGGAACTTCGCGAGCGCGTGGCATTCACTTCCGAGCAAGCGCTCGAGGCCGCGGGCGAGCTCCGCCGGCGCGGAATTCTCGAAGAAGCGGTGGTGCTCTCCACCTGCAATCGCAGCGAACTTTACGGCGTTCCCGCGGCTGCAGAGCCGTCAGTCACCGATGCGATGGAGGATTTTCTCACCAGCTACCATCGCATCCCTCGCGCCGACCTCCACGGGCGCACCTATCGCTGGTTTGGTTCTGACGCCGTCCGCCACCTCTATCGCGTCGCCGCTGGCCTGGACTCCATGCTTCTCGGCGAGGCTGAAATCTTAGGCCAACTCCGCGCCGCATACGGCCAGGCGCTCGAAAATGGTTCCACTGGGCCAATGCTGAACCGCGCGTTTCAGGGGGCGCTCGAAGTAGGCAAGCGCGTGCGTTCGGAAACCGAGGTGGGCGCGCGTCCGATGTCGGTAGCTTTGGCGGGCGTGAAACTCGCGGAGCGAGTCTTTGGCAATC
>DATDMO010000055.1:0-4158 GCA_036518755.1 Candidatus Acidiferrales bacterium
TTCCCCAGGGCAAAAGGTTCGCTGATCGAATCGAAACCCTGAATGCTGGAGGTAAATGCGCGCTTCAGTGCAGCCTGGACGAACGGATCCTGGTCCGCGTTGAAGCTGCCGGCCGATTGCCCTTTAGCCTGCTTCCCCACCGCCGTTACATATAGAATATTTGAATTGTTCTCGGCGAAATCCTGCAGCAGCCGCGAAAGCTGGGGCGCGTGGGTCGGGTCATCCACGTTCTCGATCCATCCAGTGAGCGCAAGAAGCTGCCGCTCGCTCAACAGTTGCCCACGCAAGCCCTGTTCGAACTGCAGCGTTTCCGTAGCCAGGGAACGCGTGATCTCGCTCTGCTGCACGCGCTCCGTATCTTGCAGTTTATCCTCGCTCAGCTTGAGCGCCTGCCGGTGATAGAGCCATAGCGGCGTGATACTGACGAGCAGAAGCGCGCCGAGCACGAGCCAAAGGATTCGTAAGCGCCGCGTTGAAAGCTTCGTTAAAGATTCAATGGACATGAAACAACCCGCCCAACGATGCTAGCGGAGCCGCGCGGAGGGGACAACCAAACGATGGTACTATCCGTGCCGTATCAGCCACGCCTTACGCGTGACGCAGGCACTCTTGCCTACCCGCATGAGCCGAGGCAACTGGCAAGCCGCACAGCGAGCAATGGCTGTAGATGGCGCAAGCAAAGTGTCTTTGGCGACTTTAGCGCCGCGAACCCAGCCGGCTCTCAGTTCCGGCGATCAATCGTCGTATATTGCCTTGATGTTTCGCCAAAACCAGCAGCGAGATGACGACCACTCCGGCCAGCATGTAGGTGGGCGGCGCGTGCGGTGGCGCGTAAAACAAGTACACCAGCGCTGGCAGTGATGTCGCCGCCACAATGGAACCCAGCGACGAGTAACGCCAAAACAAAACTACCAGCACCCACAATGCTCCGGCAGCGGCCACTGCGCCCGCGCTGATCGGCAGAAAGGCTCCTAGGCTGGTTGCCACTCCCTTGCCGCCTTTGAATCTCAACCAAACCGGGAAAATGTGGCCGACGACAGCGGCAACTGCAGCGGCGATCATCCACCTTCCGCTGCCATTCGTATAGTGGCCCGCAATCCACACTGCGAGGTAGCCCTTGCCCGCATCGAAGAGCAGCGTCAGTATTCCCGCCAACCAGCCCGCATTGCGCACGACATTCGCAGCGCCGATGTTGCCGCTCCCCGCGGATCGGATGTCCTTACCGCCAAACGCCCTCGCAATCAAAAGCCCAAAGGGGATCGACCCCAGCAGATACGCGGCGGCGATCAGCAGCCAAGGGGCGCTCACTCGGATCCCCTCACGAACGAATAACTCTCCAATTTCCGATACTCCGATCCGCCCGGTTTCGTGATGCTTTCAAAGAGATGAAATTCTGTCTCGCGGGCCGAACCGAAATCCCGGTCCGCCATTTCCGCTGCGGCAGACTGAAGCGCTTCGCTGCCAAATCGATTCGAACGGCTACGCTTGTCCGGGCGCGCTGGCTTGAAACGCGCCAGCGTCAGATGCGGCATGAAAGTTCGGTCTTCTCGCGAAATCCCAAGCGGCTCGAGCACCCGGTCGATGTCAGCGGCCAGCCGCGCCAGATTATCCGATGCTTGCACGCCACACCAAACCACTCGTGGGCGCGAGGCATTTGGAAAAAATCCCACACCGCGAAAACTCATTTCCACGGGCCGGTCCGAATGAACTCCCGCCAGCGCGCCGCGCACTGCGTCAAGTTTTTCCGTGTCGCCGGTCTGCACCGCATGGCCAATGAACTTCAGCGTGACGTGCATTCCTTCGGGCCGAACCCACCGTGCGTCCGGGCACGTTGGTTTCAGCCTCGCCATCAAATTGCCGAGCGCCCGCCGGACGTCATCGCGCAAATCTAGCGCCACAAAGAGCCGCATCTTTTCTCACATGTTCTCAGGCCGTGGAGGCAGTGTGAGAGCACTTCGGCGTCGCCTCGCTTTCGTCGTCCTGAGCGGAGTTTCGCGCGGTTCTGCTTTCCCCAGGTTCTTGCGGTGCGAAACCCATCCGAAGGACCTTTCTTCGAGGCAACTCACGCCTAGCCATGCGATGGAAACAGAAAATATCGCCGCACCGCATCCAGCGCATTCTGGGTGGCGAAAAATCGAATGCGTTCCCGGTCGCCGGGAAAACGAAAGCTCTTTTCGCGTCGCCCGTGTTCGTCGGCGAGCCCGACGTGCACCAGCCCAACCGGCTTTTCCGGTGTGCCGCCGCCGGGACCAGCGATGCCCGTGACCCCGATGCCCAGTGTGGCTCCCGTCAGCTTGCGAATGCCTTCGGCCAGCGCGAGCGCCACTTCCGAACTGACGGCCCCCTTCGCTTCGATCAACTCCGCCGGCACGCCCACCAGTCTCGTTTTTAAATCGTTGCTGTAACAGACAACTCCACCCAGAAAATATGCGGAGCTGCCCGCAAGGTTGGTCAACCGCTCGGCCAACAATCCACCTGTGCAGCTTTCCGCGACGGCAATCGTCGCGCGATTTTCCATCAGCAGGCGCGCCACAATGTCTTCAATCATCTCGCCGCATGTGGAAACTAAACTCTCGCCGAGCGCCAGCGCCATGCGTCCCACCAACTCGTTCAGCCGCGCCTGAGCGCCCGCCGCGTCGTCCGACCAAATGCTCGGGTGAAGCTGGATACCGCCCGACGTAGCCAGAATCGTGGTGTCCGTATCGGGATATTGCTCGTAGAGTGGCGAGACGCGCTGCTCGACCTCGGATTCAAATAAGCCCACGATGCGAAGATCGCGCGCGTAACGCCGCTCCTTGATCCCCAGCTTCGCGAGCCGCGGCTTCACCTCGACCTCCATCAGGGCGCGCATTTCGCTCGGCACGCCCGGAAGCAAGACTAGGATGTGCCCCTTCGCCTCAATCCATTGTCCCGGTGCCGTGCCGCGCGGGTTGGGCATCACCGTTGCGCCTTCGATCACCAGAGCTTGCCTGGTGTTGATCTCCGGCATGGTGCGCCCGAATCGGCGAAATCGCTCCTGGAGCTTTTGCAACACCTCTTCGTTTCGCAGCAGCTTGCGCCCCAGCAATTCCGAAACAGTTTGCCGCGTGCGATCGTCGTCGGTTGGTCCCAGTCCGCCGCATGACACCACCACATCCGCTCGATCCAGCGCGTGTCGAAACGACGACATCATTTCCCCCGGCGCGTCTCCCACCACCGCCTTGTGCACCACGCGGACGCCTACCTGATTCAATTCATTCGTAATGAAAAGTGAATTCGTATCCAAGCGGTAGGGTGTCAACAGTTCCGAACCGATCGCGATAATCTCCGCGTTCATTGTCTAAGAGTTTTACTCGATCGCATCAAGCAAGCGCAAGGGTAGCCACGATCAAAGCTCTCTGGTCGTGGTTATTTCTCGGATGATAGTTATCTGAGCGCCGGTAAGGCATGCCACGCTATGGAAAATGCGCGCCCGAGGGCGCACCCTCCGCTTTACCCATTCAATGGCAGTCCCTCGACGTCCCAGTCGACCGTAAATAGTGCACTGTTGGTGGCAACCACCGCGCGATGCGTTGGCAGAAGCGCGAGTCCGACGATGTTGCTGCCGCCGAGCACCACCTCAGCTTCCGCCTGTGGCGTCAGGCGAACGATCCCGCGTTTGCCGCTGAGCGATGCTGCCACGTAGAGATTCCCCTGGCGATCGAACGCCAGCCCCTGCGGGCGACCCAGCCCCCGAAAGAACACGCTCACTTCGCCGGCGGGCGAAATCCGGTACACCCGCTCGAAGCTCGATGTGGTTGGCCCGGTCACGAAAAGCTCGCCCGTCGGACTGAATGCCAGGTGATATGCCGAAAGCGAAGGCTCCAGCGTCGCAAAAACAAATATCTCGCGGTCCGGCCCAATTTTGAAAATCGTCCCGCTTCGATCCCCCACATAAAGGCTTCCCGCCTTGTCGAACGCGATCCCCGTCGCGGTGCCCATGCCCTCAACCCATTGCATCGAGCGCCCGTCGGGCGACACGCGATGGATGGTGCCCTCATGCCGGCAGGAAACAAAAAGATGCCCGTCTCGGTCGATCGCGAGTCCCGTAGGATTCATCAGTTCCGTGATGAACGGCTTCACCACGTGGTTCGCGGTGATTTTGTAAAGCGAAACGGGCACCTTCTGCCCACGCTGCCC
>DATDMO010000056.1:0-3764 GCA_036518755.1 Candidatus Acidiferrales bacterium
ATTTCACCTATCTATGAACTCTTCGCTATGCACAATAAATTCTGGATACGCGCCGCCGCCCAGTTCGTACAGGTCCAAGCCCTGCCGCTCGCCCTCGACCGCCACGCGATACCGGTAGATCCGATCCACCAGCCAATTCAAACCATACGTAAGCGGCAACACCAATCCGATCAATGTCGCGATTCCCACAATCTGAGCGAGCCACTGTCCCGAATGGCCGATCGCCGATGTGCCGGCCGGAATTCGCGCAAATAATCCCACCGATAACACTCCCCACAAGCCACCCACCGCATGAGCGGAAATTGCGCCCCCAGGGTCGTCCACGCGCAGCCGCAATTCGAACCACTCGATTGCGAACGTGATCAAAGCCCCAGCCAACGCCCCGATCACCACCGCTTCAGCAGGGACCACAAATGCGCACGCTCCGCTACTGGCGGCAAGCCCTCCGATCCATCCGTTCGCGGTGAGCGATGCGTCCGGCTTGCCAAAGCGCACTTTCGTGATCGTCGCCGCCGTCAGCGCGGAAACAGCCGCTGCCAGAACCGTGTTGATTGTCACAAGGACCGCTTGCCCCGGTGCCGCACCGTTGAAAAGCATCGCGCCGCCGCAGTTCAATCCCCACCAACCCATCAGCGCGAGCAAGCACCCGAAGACTACGAGCACCAAATTGTGGCCCGGGATGGCGACGGGCATTCCGTCGCGCACGTACTTTCCTCTGCGCGCTCCTAATATCCACGCTATGGATAGCGCGGTGACGCCGCCCAGGGCTTGTATCGTGCCGGCTCCTGCCGTATCCACAAAGCCGCGCCCGAGACCGTAGTGCGCGCCGAGTTGCGCGAGCCATCCCCCGCCCCATACCCAGTGCGCAAAAAGAGGATAGGTCCATCCAGCCAGAATCGCTGTGGAAACGCAGCACGCGCCCAATCGCCAGCGGTCGGCGCCGCAGCCCAGCGGAATCATTGCGCACAAAGCCGCGCTGAGCAGCCCGAATAGCGCCGCCAGCGATTCGGGCGAACCATCCAGCGCCAGGTGCTTCAGAAAAAATGGCCCGAAGCCGATCCAATTCCAACTTTTGCCGCCGGTCACGACCACCTGAGATGCCCCCGCGAATCCCTGCCACGCGAAGCCGCAGACGAAATAGGCCAGCACCGCGGTTGCGACGACGCACAGAGACGACGTCATCGAGTGCGCCGCGCTGTGTGAACGTCCCAGCCCCGAATTCATCAGCGCAAGCCCGGCGATGGCGCACGGAATCAGCAGAATGAAAATGATGGGAAGCAGCGAAGCCGCGTCGGAAACCGCAGGAACGGTAGGAGGGGTCACTCGCGTGCGCCTTCTGAGACCAAATGCGCGCGCATGACCAGGGCGAGCCCCACTATTTCAACGCCCAAGCCCGCCAGCACGAAGACAGCCCGCGGAACGCTGGCCGCGAGCAATGCCAGCGCAGCCAGAACGAGGCCCCAGCCGGCCAGCAGCAACAAGAAACCGAAAATCTTCACGAAGGACGGCCTCCCCGTACGAGACTTCCGTCTGCGCGAGTAAGCCTAGCATCGGCAAGCAAACCCATCCAGCCGATTTTTGCGCCCTGCGTAGAAGCGAAAAAAGCAAAAAGCGGAAAGCGAATTTTTCTTTCGCCTTCCGCTTTTCTGAATTTGCCGATCTACTGCTGATTCTCGGGTGTGGACCGCGGCATCACCATGATGGTGACCGGCTGATCGAGTTGGAAATCGAGCCTCGTTTCAGACGGAATCTTCACTTCTTTTCCGTGGGTTGCGGCCTGGTAAACTCCCCCGCCCGCGCCGCCGACTCCCGCGCCAATCGCCGCGCCTTTACCGCCGCCGGCAATGGCTCCGATAATCGCGCCCAGCACGGCCCCGCCGCCCACTTTTTCAGCGGTATTCTTGCCGCGCGAGCCGCCCGTCAGAGAATACGTGCTGCTGACCAGCGGATAAGACTGCCCATGGAGTTCCAACTTGATGAGCTCCAGGTGCAATTCGCTCCGGCCGCTGAATTTCCCCGCTTGCGAGGCGGAGACCAATCGCACGTACACGTCGGTCCCCTTGGGTGCCACCACTTCGTTGCCAACCACGAGCGGCGCGTCGAGCGAAGCATGGAATATCTCACCGGGTTGATTCACCGAGGAATCGACCCCGTCAATCATGCGAATTGTGACGGTTGTACCCGCGTCAATCCGCACCGGCCTCGGTTGCGGGGGAGGCGGTGGCGGCGGAGTGGGCGCAGGCGCCGGAGCCGCGGCAGGTTCGGCTGGCGGCGGTGCAGTCTGTTCTTGCGGCGGCGGAGCTGCTTGCTGAGACGCCGGATCGGGATTTTGCGAAACATTCTCCGCTACCTCTTGCTCTGCCGGTCGCGTGTGATGTTTCCTTTTCTCTCGCGCCTCTTGTGCTTCGCGACGACGGCGCTCCCGTTTGGACTCCCGAGCCGGAGTGGGTTCCGCCGGCGCTGCAGTAGGAGCAGCCTGAGCAGCCTGGGGTTCCTGCACCGTGATCTGATCGTTCACGGACGTTACGCCCGGAGTTTGTGTCGCGATCTTGTAGGCGTCCAGGTGCGCGGCCTCGCTCGAAACGGTTCCGGTCAGCGTCACCTGCCCCTTGTTTGACGCCACCTGCAGATTCGCGTCCTTCAGCTGCGAATCGGAAAACATCTGCGACTGGATGCTGGTTACCAGAGCTGCGTCATCCGCTTTCTTTGCGCAGCCGATCGCAAGCGCCACAACCAGCGCCACAATCGAGAGTATCTGTCTCTCGCGCATTTCACTCTCCTTTGGTTGATGGCCAGACGAGCCTGCAACTAGTCTACTACGATGCGCCACGAGCGCTAAAGTGATGCCGCCGATTCCGAAAAAGGCGCTCCTCCTCCGGTGCACTCCGGAAAGCCGCCTACCAGGGCCATATCGAGCCCGTCGTCCTTGCCAAGCGCCATTCTTTCCGCTACCTTCCGGTCGACGCAATAAGCAAAAAGACCGGAGGCATCGTCCCATGAAAATCCGCTCGCTCGCAGTTCTTCTCGTGTTGGCGCTATTCTGTGTGGCCCTCGGGAATCGCGCACCTGCGCGGGCGGATGGAGAAAAGAAGAGCATGGCTGCTGAGATCGAAGCCCTGAAAACCGCCGTCGCGCAGCTTCAGAAGCAGGTGCAAAACTCGCAGGACTTCGTCGCCATCTCCAACCTGCAAGCCGCCTACGGCTATTACGTCGATAAATGCGAGTGGGACCAGACCGCCGACCTTTTCGCGAAAGACGGCACGCTCGAGATCGGCCTTCGCGGCGTGTGGGTTGGACAAGACCGCGTCCGCGCGTACCTGCACACCCTGCCGCAGCTGAAGTACGGAACGCTTTTCAATCACATGCAGCTACAGCCCAAAATCGATATCGATCCCGACGGCCTCACCGCCAAGGCTCGCTTCCGCGCCTTCGAGCAGTTCGGCATGCTGCACCGCAGCGCGCAGTGGGCGGAGGGAACCTACGAGAACGAGTACGTGAAAGAAGACGGCGTCTGGAAAATCAAGAAGCTGCACTACTACATGACCTACTACGTTGACTATTACAAGGGCTGGGACCAGGGCGGCAATCCCGCTCCGGGGCCCATTGCTGGCTTCCCGCCCGATCAGCCCACCACCGTCCCCTATAAGCTATATCCCGATGTCTTCGTCCCTCCCTATCACTACAAAAACCCAGTGACCGGAAAATAACGATGCGACGTGGCACAGACACTACTGATCGGATGTAGCGTCCGGTACGGCGACTTC
>DATDMO010000057.1:0-4567 GCA_036518755.1 Candidatus Acidiferrales bacterium
CTCACAACTCAGTGTTTCGCACCCTCGAAAGCCAGATTCTCCGAGAAAAAGGGCATCACCTCTTTCTCCAGGCGCATCTGGATTCCACTCACATGCGTGCCATCGTACGTCTCGAACGTGTGATGAATCCCGAAGCTCGTCATATCGCGGTCCAGCTCCTGAATCGATGGCATCAGCCCGTCCTTCGTGCCCACGTCCAGCGCGATGGCGTGGAATTCTTTCAGGTTGGGGACGTATTGATCGAGCATCGCGAGCGGCGCGTTCGCATCCCATTTGGCCTCGACCAGCGGCTGCGGCCTGCCATCTTTCACAGGCAGATCCAGGTAGAGCGGCGGTTTCTCAGGATCGGGAGACCACGCAGCCGCTGACGCGATCATGGCCCGTGTGCCGAAATCAGCTTTGGCGAGATCGGCCGCGCTCCGAATGGCTTCAGCCTTCCCCATCGCCGCGCCCTGCGCATTCCGGTTGGGCGTCAGGCAACACGCGCTCAGGGCATAGAGGCTCGAAAAAACTTCGGGATACTTCATCCCGATGCGAACCGTCCCATATCCGCCCATCGAGTGCCCTGCTAGGCCGCGGCTCGCGCGTTGTGGAATGGTTCGGTAGTGGCCGTCGATATAAGAAACCAAATCTTGCGTGACGAACGCTTCCCAATTTCCCGTCGTCACCGAGTTCGAATACATGCTGCCCATGTACACCGTGTAGGCGCTGGGCATCACCACGATCATTTCGCGGGAGCCTGCGGCGATGGCTCGGTCAATCGCCAGCGGCCCGTCGACGAAGACGTGCTTCTCACCGAACCAGTTGATGTCATTGTCCATGTAGCCATGGAGAAGATATAGGACCGGATAGCGCTGCTTCGGGTGGGTCTTGTAGCCGGGCGGGAGGTAGACCGAAACATCACGATCGGCCGAGTCGCCTTCGAGATTTCCCTCCAGCGATTTGCCGTGCACTTTGATGCGCTCGACGGTGCCACGCCGAGATGGCGCCGGCGGATACGACACCGGCGGAAACGTCGGCCCCTGTGCAAGCGCAATGGCCGCCGCCATCGCCGATAACGCAAAAGCGAGCGGGAAGCGAGTGGCGAATGCGGGACGCGAGACCGAAATTCTCATGTAACTCGACCCCCCTGCGGCAATTCCAGATTCCGTCGCCGAACCTACAACACAGCGTAATACGTAAAAATCGTGTAGTCAGGCTTCGCGTGGCGCTTGCCGGTGCCGACGATGACCGTGCGCGTAAGCCAATCGTGTGGCCCGATGGGCGTATCGAACACAGGAGTAATGCGGAAGTAGAAGTCGCGGTCGCCGCCCCAGCTCGGATCGTTGCGATCGATCGGTTTGTTGTCCGCGGGATAGAGATAGCCCGTGTTGTTGATGTAGATCATCGTGCCGTCGGAAGCCTTCAGCATGTAGTGCGCGTCGAGGCGGCCATTCCCTGCATAGTCCGCGCCGCTGTGAGGCACAACGATGCCCTGGAGACGCGGCCCTTCGATGACGCCGGAGACAGCGGGCACGTAGGAGCGTCGCCCATTGGGCGTCTTGAAAGAAACGCGCTCGCTGAAATCTATCTTGATCTGGAAAACGTATTCGAGCTTCAGGGGCTCGATCACATCAAGATGCTTGGCTTCGGGATTCGTTTGCGTCGTGGTCACGCCCGATGACTCGCGCGGCATCGCGGCGGCTGGTAACGAAGCGGGAAACAGGCTTCCTGCCAGCGCTGCGCCTCCCAGCATCGACCTCTTGAGCATGGCGCGCCGCCCGATTGCATCGGTCGAAAAATCGCGCGAAGGATTGCGAAGCTTGGAATTCATCGGATACCTCCTGTAATGCATCGCGAGATGATCCGCGAAAGCGAAAACGCCTTACCTCACGCACTCGAAGCTAGCGGCGCTCTCCGGATCACCTTGCCCCTTGTACTGCGCGTGCTTCGGATACGCGCACAACGGCCGCGTGCGCCCCGGAAACGCCTTCCCCTTCGCAACCACAGAGTCCGGCGCCACGCCGTTCTCCACCCAATTCACAACGGCTGTGAGCATGTCGAAATTATCGAGGGCGGCTGGTCCGCCTGCGCAATGGTTCATGCCGGGAACGAAGAAGAAGCGGCTCCAATTCTCAACTTGATCGAGGCCGCCGTTGTTTTTGGCCATCCGCTCGTAATACGCGAGCGTATCGAACGGCGAAAACACAGGATCGCTCGTGCCGTGATAAAAGATCAGCTTGCCGCCGTGCTCTGAAAACGACGAGAGATTCGTCCATGTCGTGTCCGTGAGCGTCTGACTTTCGTTTGCTTCGACTCGCGCGTCCATTTGGTCGATCGTCAGGTGTGCCGGCGGTTGCACCGCTGCAATGGCGCTCGGCCCTTCCGTCGGCAGAAAGCTGGAGAACACTGCGAAAGGCCCGCTTCCGGCGGAGAGAATGTAGCCAGTGTCCCAGGGAAACCGCGCGTAGACTTCTTTCCCCCGCGAGTCCTTCGGGCCGCTGAAGGCTTTCTGAAGCGCGCCGACCTGTTGTTCCGTGAGACAGCTATCCGTTTTTGCGCTTTTGCATTTCAGGACTGCGGGATCGAACTGGCAGGCCTCCGTGTCAAAAATCATCCCGTCTTTCAGCCCGTCTTTTTCATCGCACGATTTCATGATGGCCTCGGCGAGAAGCGTCTTATCGCTCGGCGAAAAATCCTTGGCAGGTTCCGCCTTGCCGGATGCGTCCTTGGGTGCAATGGCCGCAAAAGCATTTCTCGCGTACGTGAGCCCGATATTCGAATAGCCCGTCCTCATCGCGGGGTCGCCGGAAACGATGCCATCGAAGTATGTTGGGTAGCGCTGCGACATCAGCATGCCCTCGCGCCCGCCCGTCGAGCAGCCGTCGTAGTAAGAATGCTTCGCGGGCTGCCCGTAATACTGCGCGATGATTTCCTTCGAGAGAACCGCCACGCGCCCAACAGCGATGTAGGCAAAATTGAGGTCGGCTAGTTGGTCCTTCATGAACGCCGCATCGAATACCGCGCCCTTGTGCCCTGTATCGGTTGAGACGACGGCGAAGCCGCGCGCGAGAGCCGGTGCATCGCCGGCCGCTTGCCCCCCTAGCGGCGGAGTGATGGAGCCGTTTAGCCCGCCGCCACCCTGAAATAGAAATCGCCCATTCCAGTTATCAGGCAATGCAATCGCAAAACCGATCGCGTAGGGCTTGTTGTCGAAGCCAATGCGCTGATCGATCGCGCCTTCCGCCCGGCAATAAGGCTGAATCGCCACTGGGATCACAGCGCCCGTGATGCTCGCAGCGTGTAGCGTTCCCGCCGGCGTCATCGGCACTTCTTGCGCCTTCGTGATGGTCATGTTCGTGCCGGCAATGTGGAGGTTCACCAGGTCACCGCACTTCTGAGCCGGCGCAATCGCAGCGCCGGTGCCTTCTTGCGCCCGCGCCGCCCTTCCAGCCATCAGAAACAGGCAAACTGAAACAAGCGTTATCGCTATCTTCTTCTTACGTATCATGGCCGAGCCTCCGTCGGACGCCAAAAGCTAGGCCATTGTAGTCACCGCGCGTCGGGATGCAACAAGATGTTGGCGCGCGTCAGATGGGAATTTTGATTCGGGCGCTGATCGGAAGCGTACGCTTAGTTAGCTGGTTCGGTAGAGGATTTCTGCGAGTTGGTGGGCCAGTCTTGCTGTGCGAATTCCACTCCCCAGAAATGCGGGCTCGGCGACAAAAATTCCACGCCGATGCGCGTCCCCTTTTCGGACGTGTCGCCCACGTACACGATTCGGCACTCTTGTTCTTCCTCTGTGGCGGGATTCACCAAAGTGATTTCCGCGCCCAGGCTGAGCGATTCGTCCACATACAGCAAGCCGCCATGCGCGTTGATCACAATGGTCTGGCTCTTGGTCCGAAACCGTCGGCCGTCGTCGTTTTTGCCTTTTACTTGAATTGCGATTCGCGTGAAAACGCGCGAGCTGCGGCGTTGCATGGTCGCTTGTGTTTCCGGCGTCATAACGCTATCGTGCAACGCCGCCGAAGCCGAGTCAATTCGAGCGCATCCCGCGCGTGCCTAAAGCGGCAGTTCGCAAAAAGTCGCCCGAAACGCGTTCGGTCGGATAAGATGGCCGCGTGCGAATTGGGCCAAAAATTTGGCTACAGGAGTCCTGAATGGGCGTGATCGAGCATATCGAATCGAAACAATCGGAACACCTGGAGGAGTTGAAGGAGCTGCTCCGGATCCCCAGCGTCAGCGCGAAGACCGAGCACAAGCCCGATATTGAGCGCGCCGCACGATGGGTTGCCGAGAAGCTCCGCGCGGCGGGCTTGGACCGCGTGGAAATCGTTCCGACCAAGATGCACCCGCTCGTGTACGGTGAATCCCTGCAAGCGCCGGGCAAGCCGACCATCCTCGTCTATGGCCATTACGACGTCCAGCCCGCCGAACCTCTCGACTTGTGGACCACCCCTGCCTTCGAGCCCGCAGTGCGCGATGGAAATCTCTACGGCCGCGGCACCGCCGACGACAAAGGGCAGGTCCATATCCACTTGAAGGCTCTCGAATCCTTGCGGCAAGCGTCAGGAAAGCTGCCGGT
>DATDMO010000058.1:0-3273 GCA_036518755.1 Candidatus Acidiferrales bacterium
TTACCTGAAACCCTCAGTCGGATCGCATCCGGCGATGCGGCATAGCCGAAGCTTTGCTTCGGCGTTTTCTCTGAGTTCCGCTGCCAGAGGCGGCCTTCACTACTCCCATATGGGAGAAGTGAACGAGCCTGCTAAAATCATCCCGCCTGGGGCGTCTTCCCCGATCGAAAAACCGGTTCCAGGTGCGGGGCTGCAGCCCTCTTCGGATAGCCTCCCGTTTGATGCCGCGCTGCCTTGAGCGGCGCCAGCTGGGTTTTGCCGCGGCGATCCCTATCTATAATGAGGCTGTCGTATTCGTTTGGAGTTGCGACATGGTCTTACGTCCCCGCGACCTCGCAAACCGGATGGGTGGCCGGCGCGGGCCGGATGACGGATTTTTGCGCGAGACGTTCAGCCTTCCTCGCGAAAAGGCGCGGACAAAGGCGCGCGATTTCCTCACCCGGTACCCCAAGCAGGCCTATATGAGCGGCGTCGAAAGCTGGCGCGAGTTGCCTGACGGCAATATCGAATTCACGATGCGCCGGCTGCGGAGCGCCGATTAAGGCCTTTTGTCCGGCCGTGGAAACTCCGCCCCGCGATCACTCGCTTTCGGTGATACGGATCAAACCGTCGCCGGTCACGAGAGGACCTTTGGGCGTCGCGATGACGTAGCCGAGATTGATCAGCTTTGCGAGGTGAGGCGCCGGCACGCTTGGCGTGGGCGATGTGATTGCGATTTCGATCAGCGAGGCGAATTCTTCGGGCGTCAAAAGCCTTGAGGCGCGCACGGTCATTTTGAACTCGCGATCAAAATCAGGTCTTGCCTGTCATCCCTCGAAAACTAATACCCCGGGTGCGGCGAAATTCCAGCATCGACTTCGCGAAATTTTGGCGGGCTCAGCCGCCTTTTGCGCAGCCTGCGATCCTGCATCTGGTAAGCGCGCCCGAAAGCACGGCAAAGGCGCCGTTGGCGTTCGGCCAATGACGGCTTTTTGAGGTGCTGCACCAGAAAACAGCCCCGATAATTTGCTCCATCTCAGTTAATGAGTTTCCTCACCGCTGGTGGCCTGATTCTAACATTCGCTTCCCATTGTAGCGGGCGCTCTTCGCTGAGGCGGAGACCGGGTGGGGCCGTCGACCGAGATGAAAAAAAGCCGACGGCCCCTGCCGCGTAATTGAAATTGTGGCCCCTTCGGGTCAGCTCTACGCGACCCGCAAAGAGACGCCTTATTGCCAGTGCACGCGCTACTCAAAAAGTGCCTGTCCCCCTTGCCTGACGAGAAGAATCCACCGGGCTGAATGCAAAAAAGGGCGCTCGAATGGCGATTCCAGCGGATGGGAAATATTCGCTCGGCCAAAGGCTTGGAGGAACTTTCGGAGCCTGGAGGATAGGAGCCAACCAAGGGCGCAAACGCGCCGGCAACACGGCAGGCCTCGCGTTCTCACCCCTTTTCCTCACCGAGAAGCTTGCCGGTCGAACTGTTGAGGAAGTGCAGTTTGGAGCAGGCCGGACAAACGATGGATTTATGCGTGCCCTTCGACTCGTCGTCCGTTGCGGGCAGAAAGTGCTGCACGTTCATTCCGGTTTGCGGGCATTTGAAAAGGATGGGACGGGACATTGGGATATTGTGATGCCCCCGTTCGGTAATGAAAACTACGGATGTTTACGGAGGTGTTGGCGTAAGGGTGCGCGATACTACCCGTAGGCCGCCTCGCGCGGGCGCTCAGGCGCGTTCGCACCGGAACCGCCCAAACGGATCGCGGTCGCGGGCGTTGCTCGCTTCATGGCCGAGGAGTTCGCCGGAGTTGCAGTTGATGAAATGCAGCCTCAGGCAGGCCGGGCACGCGACCGCTTCGTATTCATGGTCGCGCGCGCTCGTCCGGTCCATCCGGTGTTGCACGCGGAGATTGGTTCTGGGGCAGACGAAAATCAGGTCCATTCCGCCCTTATCGCGGCTTTTGCGCGCGATATGCTGATCTGCCGCAAGTTCCCCCTCGGTAGAATTACGGATCTCCATCGCCCAGAAACACGCGGCCGAATCCAAACGCGCGCACCGGGTTTTGCTGATCGGAAATCTGCAAGGAAACTGGGGGAGATTCAGCGTTCCGTCTTTACATCCGGCCGACCCAGGCTCAGCGGCGGCGGAAGCTCGCCCGCCTGATCCTTGAGATCGGCCGCGATCTCAACAAGACGTGCGGCCACATCGGGATCAGAAGTGGTCTTTGCCATCTTGAGCAGGGCGGCTGCTGCCCGGCGCGCGTGATAACGGGTCTCGGTCAACGTCTACTCGATACATGTTGGCCCCAACACATCCTAAAAGCGAAAGCGGCGATTGCGTTCCGCGAGCCTGTGTTCAAATTCGTACTTAAGCCGGCTGGTCCCCGTTTTTGTTGGGAACTGCGGCAGTCCTACAACTCGTCCTCTCTGGGGAACGGCTCCTGGGTTTTCCTGCCGAAGAAGGTCTCTGGCAGAGGGTCTGCCAGCTTTTTTTCAATCTGGTTCGTCAACAACTCGAAGTTTTTAACGAGACTCGCGAACAGTTCTCGCTTTGCGGGGTCGGTCGCGAGATCCCGGATCAGCTCGCATTCGGTAATCTGCAGACGAAGCCTCTCCAACTGAGCCTGCATGTCCTTCATCGGAAGTTCTCCAATTTTCCGGTGGGATGGAACACGACAGACCAATTTAGGATGCGGCTGGCAGTCGTCAAGACGGAGTGCCAACGCACGGGATTCCCTCTTCAAAAACCGAAACAGTCGGGCGTCAAGAGAAGCCCCAGGCCGAAGGCGACCGGGAGCCGGCCGGGCCGACGCGCGCACCCAAAGGCGCGGTCACGAGCCTCGGGACCGGCGGCACGAAATTGAAAGGCACGAGCAGTGGTTTTTCACGAGCGCAATCGCCAGTCGCGGACTTGTGGAATACCATCCACTCAATCCCGACGGGCCTCAAAGAATTTGAGCATCACTCTGAAGATCGTCGCGCTTGGAACCAGCCTGATGGCAAGTCCCGGATGGACCGACGAGGTGCGTTCGCTGGTCGAACAATGCGCCAGAGGACCTGTAGCGCTCGATGTTGTTGCAAAGAGTGGCGCCACCTCGCGCTGGGGGCTTGCGCAAACGCCAAAACTGATCGCGGACGGCATCGATGTCCTTCTGATCGAGTTTGCGGCCAACGACGCCAACCTCCGCCGCTTCGTCTCACTGTCGGAAAGCCGCAGCAACCACGAGCAGATCATCCGTGCTGTTCGCAAGGCTCACCCTTTGGCCAAAATTTTCCTTATTGCCGTCAGCCCGACG
>DATDMO010000059.1:0-6471 GCA_036518755.1 Candidatus Acidiferrales bacterium
GTACAAGCTCGAAGAGGCCGCCGAGCTTCTTCGCAAGGCGCACTTTGTAAAATTCGACGAGACGGTGGAGCTGGTTTTGAATCTCGGGGTGGATCCAAAGCAGTCGGACCAGATGGTGCGCGGCACGGTGGTTCTGCCGCACGGACTTGGCAAGTCCAAGCGCGTTCTGGTGATCGCAAGCGGCGAGAAGGTGCGCGAGGCGGAGGAAGCGGGCGCCGATTTCGTCGGCGGCGAAGATATGGTTCAGAAAATTACCGAAGGTTGGACGGACTATGAGGCGGTGATCGCCACGCCGGACATGATGAAGTCGGCAGGACGCCTTGGGAAAGTGCTCGGCCCGCGTGGTTTGATGCCGAACCCGAAGACGGGCACGGTGACATTCGAGGTAGCCAAAGCCGTGAAGGAAATCAAGGCGGGCAAGGTGGAATTTCGTCTGGATAAGACGGGACTGATTCATTCGCCGGTGGGCAAGATCAGTTTTCCGGCGAAAAGCTTGGCGGAAAATGCGCAGGCGTTACTCGGCGCGGTGGTGAAGGCTAAACCTTCGGCAGCAAAAGGAAAGTACATCAAGAAGATCACGCTGACTTCGACGATGGGTCCGGGAGTTTCAATCGATCATGCCGAGGCGGAATCCGCGACGGCAGTGGCAGCGTAGCGGGATAGGGAAGCGAGGGAGTTCGGCAACATGAAGAAGAAGGCCGAAAAGAAAGCACAGAGTGAAGAGCTTCGCGCGCAGCTCGCCACTGTTTCAACCGTGATTCTTTCCACGTTTCAGGGAATCACGGTGGAGCAGGATACGAAGCTGCGGCGCTCGGTGGAAGCCGCCGGAGGCCACTACGAAGTGGTGAAGAATACCGTGGCCGAGCGCGCCGCCGCCGGAACACCCGCGGAAGGGCTGCTCAAAGATCTCAAGGGCACGAATTCGATTTCTTACACGCAGACCGATCCGGTGGCGCTGGCCAAGATCTTAACGAAGGTGGCCAAAGACGTTCCGGCATTCAAGTTTCGCGCCGGATGGGTTGAGGGACGCGTCATTTCGATTCAGGAAATCGGCCAGCTCGCGCAGCTTCCGAGCAAGGACGAACTGATCAGCAAGATCATGTTCATGTTGAACGCTCCCGCGCAGCGAGTAGCGACGGCGCTTGCCGCGCTTCCGAGAAATCTTGCGGTGGTTATGAGCGAAGCAGTGAAGGCCAACAAGTTTGGAGGAGGTCCGGCGCCCGAGACAGCGGCAGCAACCGAGGCGGCACCGGAGCCCGAAAAAGCCTAGAGATATTTTTACCAAATTGGAACTTCTAATTTCTTAAGGAGGGTACACAAGGCAATGGCTAGCAAAGTGGAAGGAATTTTGGAAGAAATCAAGGGCCTGACGCTGCTGGAGGCTTCCGATCTGGTTAAGAAAATGGAAGAAGCCTTCGGGGTCTCGGCTGCGGCTGCGGCTCCCGTGGTCATGGCGGGCGGCGCTGGCGCGGGCGCGGCGGCTGGTCCGGCGGAGGAGAAGACAGAATTCACAGTTGTCCTCACCGAAGTTGGCGCGAACAAGATCAATGTGATTAAGGCTGTCCGGGAAGTCACCAGCTTGGGCTTGAAGGAAGCCAAAGACCTGGTTGATGGCGCGCCAAAGACAGTGAAAGAGGGCATCAACAAGGACGAAGCCGCCACAATCAAAAAGAAATTCGAAGAGGCCGGAGCGAAGGTCGAGATCAAGTAGTGGCAGCCTGCCAACGGCCCTGTGCCGGGCTGCAAAGGAATTCGCGTACGCACGCGCTCCTTCGGTATTCAGAACATAGAACCTCAAAGCACGTCCTTCCCGGACTGACGGGGCGGGTGTCCACCCACACCGTCATCCCGGCGCTGGTCTTAAAGAGGATGGTCCATGAGCAATCGTAACGGTCATCGAGTAATGCGGGAACGGGAACGCTTGGACTTTGCCAAGATTCAAACGGCTGTCCAGATACCGAATCTTATCGACGTGCAGAAGAAATCCTATCAGCGATTTTTGCAGATGGATTTGCTGCCGAGCGAGAGGGAAGACACGGGATTGCAATCGGTATTCGCGTCCGTTTTCCCGATTCAGGATTTTCGCGGACTGTCGCAACTCGATTTCGTGGACTACGCGATCGGCAATTGGGAGTGCAAATGCGGCCATTTGCGCGGCCTGCACCATTTGCGCGCCACCTGCCGGAATTGCGGAGCATCGGTGGTCACGAATCCGTACAAGACCGGCGACGTCATCTGCGCGAAGTGCGGCACGTTCAACAAAAATACCCCCACTTTTTGCAATAAGTGCGGCGATCCGGTGACGCTGCAGCTGAAATACGACGTGAACGAATGCCAGGAGCGCGGAATGACATATTCCGCGCCGTTGAAGGTGACCATTCGACTCACTATTTACGACAAGGATCCGGACACCGGAGCGAAGTCGATTCGCGATATCAAGGAGCAGGAAGTTTTTTTTGGCGACATTCCGCTGATGACGGAGAACGGCACTTTCGTCATCAACGGTACGGAGCGCGTGATCGTAAGCCAGTTGCACCGTTCGCCGGGCGTGTTTTTCGAGACGGCGAACAACCGGAGCTACTTTCTCGGAAAGATCATTCCGTACCGCGGATCCTGGGTCGAGTTTGAATACGACACTAAAAGCATTCTCTATGTTCGGATTGACCGCAAGCGCAAATTCCTTGGTTCGATTTTCATGCGCGCGCTGGGAATGAAGTCCAATGAGGATATTCTCCGGACCTTCTTCCAGGTAGAACGCATTTCCGTTAGCGACGGGGATCTTTTCTTGAACATCTCCGAAGGGCTGATCGACCGCAAACTATCGCGGGAAATCAAGCACCCCAAATCCGGTGAGGTAATTGTCGGCGCGCACAAGCGGATTTCCGAACCGCTTTACCAGGAAATGATGAAGGCGCGCGTTGTCCAGGCGGAAGTCACTCCTGCTGATCTCGAGGGCGCTGTTACGGTGAGCGAGCTGGTAAACCGTCAGACCGGCGAAGTGCTGCTCGAAGCCAACAAGCCGGTGACCGCGGAGATGTGGACGGCAATCGGCGAGGCTGGAGTCACGGAAGTGGATGTCTGCTTCCCGGACCGAGACGACGTGGGCACCATCATTAGCCGTACGCTCGAAAAGGATACGATCCACACCCCGAAGGAAGCGCTGATTGAAATCTACCGCAAGCTGCGTCCGGGCGACCCTCCGACGCTTGAAACCGCTACCGCGCTTTTCAATGGCATGTTTTTCGACGCGCGGAAGTACGACTTCAGCAAAGTTGGCCGGCTGAAGTTCAATATCAAGCTGGGGCTGGAGACCCCTCTCGATAAACGGACGCTCGATCCTTCCGATTTCGTTGCGGCAATTAAGTATCTGCTGAAACTTCGCAAAAACATCGGCACGGTGGATGACATCGATCACCTTGGCAATCGGCGCGTCCGCGCGGTGGGCGAGTTGCTGGAGAACCAGTTCCGCATCGGCTTGGTGCGCATGGAGCGCGCAATTAAGGAAAAGATGTCCGTCTACCAGGAAATGTCCACGGCGATGCCGCACGACCTGGTGAACGCGAAACCGGTGATGGCCGCGATCCGCGAGTTTTTTGGCAGCTCGCAGCTTTCGCAGTTCATGGATCAGACGAATCCGCTAAGCGAGATCACGCACAAACGGCGTCTTTCGGCGCTAGGACCCGGCGGCCTTTCCCGCGAGCGCGCGGGATTCGAAGTGCGCGACGTACATCCCACGCACTATGGGCGCATTTGCCCGATTGAGACGCCGGAAGGTCCGAACATCGGCTTGATCAGCTCGCTTTCCTCCTATGCGCGAATCAACGAATTCGGATTCATCGAGTCGCCTTACCGAAAGGTAAAAGGCGGACGCGTGATCGACTTCGTGCAGATTGTGAATTCGGGCGACAGCGAATTCAAAGCCGGTGAAATCGTCGAAAAAGAAAAGGTGGAGACGGCAAATGAAGAACTAAAGCGGCGGCGAATTGTGGTGGAACCGCACTGCTTCTATCTTTCGGCGTGGGAAGAAGACCGCTATGTGGTGGCGCAGGCCAACGCGTCCTTGGACGACAAACTGCGAATCACTACGGAACTGGTGAACTGCCGCCAAGCCGGAAACTTCGTGCTGAAGAGCCGTGAGGAAGTCGATTACATCGACGTTTCGCCGAAGCAGCTCGTATCGGTGGCCGCGAGTTTGATTCCGTTTCTCGAGAATGACGACGCGAACCGCGCGTTGATGGGATCGAATATGCAGCGGCAAGCGGTCCCACTGATTAAGGGCGAGGCGCCACTCGTTGGCACAGGTATGGAGCGCGTGACGGCGCGCGATTCGGGCGCGGTGATCGTTTGCCGGCGCGACGGCATCGTCGATCAGGTCGATTCCGAGCGCGTGATTGTGCGCGTGGAGTCGGACCAATCCGGTGTGCTGAGCCGCGAGGTTGGGTCAGACATTTATCTGCTGACGAAGTTCAAGCGATCGAACCAGAACACGTGCATCAGCCAGAAGCCACTGGTCCGCGCGGGAGACCGCGTGAAGCAAGGGCAAGTTTTGGCCGACGGGCCGTGCACTGACCGAGGCGAGCTTGCTCTCGGGCGCAACGTGCTTGTGGCGTTTGTGCCGTGGCGCGGATACAACTTCGAGGACGCGATCCTCGTAAGCGAAAAACTCGTGAAAGAGGACTACTACACTTCGATTCACATCGAGGAGTACGAGATTGAAGCGCGCGATACGAAGCTTGGCCCGGAGGAAATCACGCGCGACATTCCCAACATCAACGAGAGTTTCCTGCGAAACCTCGATGAGAGTGGCGTGATCCGTATCGGCGCAACCGTGAAGCCGGGAGACATTCTTGTCGGCAAGGTGACGCCGAAAGGCGAGACGACGCTCACTCCGGAGGAGAAGCTGCTGCGAGCGATTTTCGGCGAGAAGGCCGGAGACGTTCGTGACGCTTCTCTCTATTGCCCGCCTGGCATCGAGGGCACGATCGTGGACGTCAAGATCTTTTGCCGCAAGGGAGCCGAGAAGGACGAGCGCCACAAGGCCATCGAGGCGGCGCACGTTGCAAAGCTCGAGAAGAACCTCTCTGACGAAATCCGCATTCTCACAGACGAGCGCCTGAAACGCCTCAACGATCTACTGGGCGGCCAGAAGTTGATGGCGGATCTCCATGATGAGCGCACCAACAAGCGCCTCCTCACCAAGGGGGCCGAGCTGACGCGCGACATTCTTGAAAAAATCTCGACACGCAATTTGAAACGCTTGCGGCTAAACGACAAAGACCCGCTTCTCATCGAAAAGATCGACGAGATCGAGGAGATGACTTCGCGCCAGATCGATGTGTTGAGAAAAATCACCGACGAGCGCATCGCAAAGCTGAAAAAGGGCGACGAATTGCCACCGGGCGTGATCAAGCTGGTAAAGGTCTATATCGCCATGAAGCGTAAGCTTTCGGTGGGCGACAAAATGGCGGGGCGCCACGGCAACAAGGGCGTGATCGCTCGGATCATTCCCCAGGAAGACATGCCTTACATGCCGGACGGCACGCCGGTGGAAATTGTGCTGAATCCTCTGGGTGTTCCCTCGCGTATGAACGTGGGTCAAATCCTGGAGACCCATCTTGGCTGGGCCTCCAAGGAACTTGGCACACGTATCGGACAAATGCTGGATGACGACGCGCGCGTGGAAGCAGTGCGCAAATGGTTCAAAGAGGCTTTCGGACCCACCTCGGTATGGAAAACCATCGCCGACTTGGATGACGATGCCCTCCTCGATCTCGCGCACAGTTTCCGCGAAGGCGTGCCATTCGCCACCCCCGTATTTGACGGTGCTCGCGAGGCGGATATCCGCCACTTGCTCGGGTTTACCGAGTTGCCGGAAACAGGCAAGATCACGCTCACTGATGGCATGACCGGCGATCTATTCGCGCAGAACGTCACCGTCGGCTACATCTACATGCTCAAGCTATCGCACTTGGTCGACGACAAAATCCACGCCCGCTCGATCGGCCCATACTCGCTCATTACGCAACAGCCTCTCGGAGGCAAGGCGCAGTTCGGCGGCCAGCGCTTCGGAGAAATGGAAGTGTGGGCTCTCGAAGCGTACGGTGCGGCGCACATCCTCCAGGAGCTGCTCACCGCGAAGTCGGACGATGTGACCGGCCGGGCGAAGATCTACGAGGCCATCGTGAAGGGCGACGCGTCGTTCACGGCGGGCCTGCCCGAATCGTTCAACGTGCTCATCAAGGAGCTCCAGAGCCTCGCGCTCGACGTGGAGCTCCTCGAGTCCCCGGAGGCGAAGGCCGCCCGCGAGGCGGCCGAGGGCGAGCTGGGCGGACCCCTCGGGACGCCGCGCGGCGCCGCCGCGCAGAAGAACGTCGGGTAGCCCCCTCGGCCCCGGGGCCGGCGGCAGACGCCGCCCGCCCCGCGTCCGCGGCGCGCGCCTTTGAGGTTCGAAAACTCTCTCTTCGAGAAGAG
>DATDMO010000060.1:0-3796 GCA_036518755.1 Candidatus Acidiferrales bacterium
GGGAATTATCGAACGCGCGATTGACACAGGATCGCGCGCCACCGCCGCGCATCGAAAGCACAGCACCAAGGAAGAACGCATCCTGCGCTTCGGCCATCCCGCCGCCGCCGTTTGGTTGAAGGGGCGGCCCCACGTCGCCGAGCTCGTCGAGCGGCAGCTATTTGACGAAGGCTGGCAGGTGCAGATCGCCGGCCCCACCGATTTTCTCTCGCACGAGCTTGTCACAGTAGCCAAGGCGTTTCGCCTGTCCGGCTACATCACCGTATTTTGCCCGCTCGACGATGGCACGGACCAAAAGCAAGTCGTTCGCGCCATCTTCGGTCCCGAATCATTTTTCGCCGTGCGCATCACCGACGACACCGACGAAGAAGCCGTCGACCGCATCATGAAAGTTCTGCGAAAGTGGCGCTCCACCTATTCCGATACCCACAAGGACAAGCCATGAGCCGGCCGCCCATCCTCGCCGAAGAATTCGAGACCCTTTCCGCTCAAGCCGCGATCGACCGTCTCCTCGCCGAAAACAACGCCGCCGCGAAAAACGGTTCCGTCTGCCTCACGTGCAGCTTTCAGGCCGAAGACATGATCGTCCTCGATCTGCTGCGTCGGCGTTTGCCGGATATTCCCGTGCTCTTCCTCGACACCGGCTCTCACTTCGCTGAAACCTACGCGTATCGCGATCGCATGGCCAAGCAATGGAATTTGAACGTCCGAAATCTCGCCGCAAAGCAATCCGTCGCCGATCAGGAATCCCAATTCGGTATCCTGAATCGCACCGATCCAACCCGCTGCTGCCACTTGCGAAAAGTCGAACCCCTCTTCAGCGCGCTCGAGGAATTCGACGTCTGGTTCACCGGTTTGCGCCGCGAACAATCGCCCACGCGCAAGAATCTAAAAGTTGTCGAACACCACGAGCTGCCCTCCGGCAAAGTGCTCCTGAAAGCCAGCCCCCTCGCCGCTTGGACCTGGGGCCAAATCTGGAAATACACCGCGGAAAATAAAATCGATTACCTCCCGCTCTACGATTCCGGCTACCGAAGCATCGGCTGCGAACCGTGCACCGCGATTCCCGCCGAAGGCGCCGATCCACGCTCGGGTCGCTGGGGCGGCGCCAAGCTCGAATGCGGGATCCACACCGAGTCCAAGCGAACCGTCTAAATGCACATCCTGATCGGTTTCCTGATTGCACTCGCAGTCGGCCTCACGGGCATTGGCGGCGGCAGCTTCACGGTCCCCGCACTGGTTCTGATTGCCGGCCTCGCGGCTGAAACGGCCGTGGGCACCGCCTTCGTATTTGCGGGAGTCCTGCGCCTGATCGCCGCACCGTTCTATCTCGCGGGACGCCGCATTCACGGCCGCTACTTGTGGCTGCTCTCGCTCGGCGCGGTTCCTGGCCTTTTGCTCGGCACCTATATTCTGCGCGTTCTCAGCAGCAACGCGAATAGTCCCGTCGTGGTGATTCTTCTCGGCGTGCTGCTCACCGCGTCGTCCAGCATCACTTTTATTCCCCGAGCCCAGAATCACAATTTCGCGAAAAAGAATTCGCGCTGGCTGCCCTGGCTGGCATTGCCGATCGGAGTCGAAGCCGGATTTTCTTCGGCCGGCGCGGGCGCGCTGGGCACCGTGCTTCTGCTGAATTATTCCGAAATGACTCCTCCGGAAGTAGTCGGCACCGATATTCTTTTCGGGCTTGTCCTCGCCGTGCTCGGCAGCGCATTCCATTGGAGATTCGGCTCGATCGATGGTCGCGTCCTCGTGCAATTGCTCGAGGGCGGAATTCCGGGCGTCATCATCGGATGCGCATCGGCGCGCTATCTGCCCGCGCGAAAATTGAAGCTCGTGATCGCCCTGATTGCAATTTTCGCGGGGCTACAACTGGTGTGGACCGGCTCCAGGTCGCTCTGGTCGAGGCACACGCGGAAAGCGCCTATCGGTGTTAGGACAGCCGAAACCAGCGCAACGTCCGGCGTCGGCATGAGATCCTGGATCCCTGATTGAGCGAAATCGCGTAATTTACGGCGGGATCTTCTTGGCTCGCGGGGGATGCCGTCGTTTCCTAGCCAAGCAGCAGTCCCGCGACGAGCAGCGAGACGCCCGCGACGGCCGCCATAAAGGTGATTTTTCTTATCGTGTCCAGCTTCATAGTACTGGCCTCTTCTCCAGGCTTGGAGGCTAGGGAAGCTGGCCTACCGGCGCAATCAAGTACAAGCTGTAGAAATGGGAACGCGATTGCTGTAGGCGAATGTCTGCTCGCAAAATCGGGGAGTCGCCGCGGGGCTACAGGTCGAAACCAAGCTGTAGCTTGGCCGCCTCGGACATAAGGCTCGGGTTCCAAGGGGGGTCGAACACGATTTCCACGTGAACTTCCTTCACATCTGGGAGATTGCCAAGCTTGTTCTCCACATCGGCCTTGAGCACGTTGCCCATGCCGCAGCCGGGAGCTGTCATCGACATCTTTATGTCGATGCGGTGTCCGCCCTCATCGAGCGGCGCTGTCACGCAGGAGTAGATAAGGCCTAGATCGGCGATATTGACGGGTATCTCTGGATCAAAAACCGTCTTCAGCTGATCCCACACCATTTTCTCGCTAAAATCGGCTTCCTGGTCGGTGGGCGCGCCCTGTGCGGATGCGGCGGCGGGTGGCGTAAGCCCCAGCGCGTCCGCGTCCTTTACGTCGATGCGGAACATTCCATGCGCGCTGGTCACCGTCCAGCTGCTTCCCAGAAACTGCATCACGCGCACCCCGGTGCCCGCAGGCAGCACGCCCTTCGCGCCGCTCGGAATTTCGATGCTCTCGCAATCGCGGCTTAATGTAATGATTTCAGTGACCATGTTGGGCCGCCTATTTCGGCGAGTTACTCCGTGGAGACCGGCTCCTGCTTGTCCTCGAGCGCTGCCTGCAACGTGTGCCATGCCAGCGTGGCGCACTTCACGCGAACGGGGAACTCGGAAACGCCGGAAAATACGGTGAGCTTGCCCAGCTCCGCCTCGCCGTTCGACGATTCCTGCCCCGTTACGAGTTTGTGGAAGCGCTCGAATATCTTCGCGGCTTCCGCCTTGTTTTTGCCTTTCAGGCTCTGCGTCATCATCGAGGCGGACGCTTTCGAGATGGCGCACCCCGAACCCTGAAACGTGATATCGCGAATCGCATCGCCTTCAGTGGTCACATAGATCGTGAACCGGTCCCCGCACAGCGGGTTGAAACCCTCGGCTTTATGGTTTGCCGCGGGCAGTTCGCGAAAATTCCTCGGCGCCTTGCTGTGCTCCAGAATTACATCCTGATATAGATCGCGCAGTTCAGACATCAGGCAAACACCTCGCGTACTTTTCCGATTCCGCGAACCAGGGCGTCAATTTCCCCAAAAGTATTGTAGACCGCGAACGACGCGCGCGCCGTTGCCGGGATTCCGAACCGATCCATCACCGGCTGCGAACAGTGATGTCCTGTACGAATCGCAATTCCTTCCTGATCGAGGATCGTTCCCACATCGTGCGGATGCACGCCTTCCACCACGAACGAGATAACGCCTGCTCTCTCCTTCGCCGTCCCGATCAGGCTCACTCCCGGAACCGCCGAAATCTTCTCCGTCGCGTACAGCAGTAATTCATGCTCGTGCGCTGCGATATTCTCGATTCCCAGCCCATTCACGTAGTTCAAAGCGGAACCGAGCCCGATGACGCCTGCGATATCCGGCGTTCCCGCCTCAAACTTGTAAGGCAGCTTGTTATAGGTCGTCTTCTCGAAGGTGACGGAGCTGATCATGTCTCCGCCGCCTTGATACGGAGGCATTGCTTCCAG